>CAKJZF010000027.1 GCA_918290775.1 Clostridiales bacterium
GCAATGACCTTCCGTGCTTACCCCGAGGCGATCGCAAACACGCTCCGTATCGCCGAGCGATGCAACGTCGAATTCGATTTTTCCACAACGTATCTGCCGAAATTTCCCTGTCCCATCGGGGAGACCGCCGAGGCGCATCTGCGCGACCTGACCGAAAAAGGCTTTGCGGGTCGGTTGAAAAACGGAACCCTTTCCTTCGGAGCGCATTCCGAGCGGGAATACCGTGAGCGGCTGGATTACGAGCTGTCAGTCATCAACAGCATGGGGTATGCCGACTATTTTCTGATCGTGCAGGACTATGTTTCCTTTGCGCGGTCGAAGGACATCCCCGTAGGACCCGGGAGAGGCTCGGGCGCGGGGAGCCTTGTGGCGTTCTCCCTTGGAATCACCGATGTGGATCCGCTTCGCTTTGATCTGCTTTTCGAGCGTTTTCTCAACCCCGAGCGCGTCAGTATGCCCGATATTGATATGGATTTCTGCTATAACCGCCGCGACGAGGTGATCGACTATGTGGCGCGGCGCTACGGAAAGGATCACGTTTCGCAGATCATCACGTTCGGTACGCTTGCGGCACGCGCTTCCATCCGCGACGTGGGACGTGCGCTCGGCATGAGCTATGCCGACGTTGATGTGGTCGCCCGCGCTGTCCCGCAGGAACTGAATATCACGATTGCCGCCGCGCTGGAAGGAAAGGAACTGAAGGCACTCTATGAGAATTCAGAGGACGTGAAACGGCTTGTAGATACCGCTATGGCGCTGGAAGGGATGCCGCGCAACATTTCGGTTCACGCGGCGGGCGTCGTCATCACCGATCACCCGGTTTCGGACTATGTTCCGCTTGCCGTCAGCAACGGCACGGTGGTCACGCAGTACGACATGGACACCATCGCGCACCTCGGGCTTCTCAAATTTGACTTTCTCGCCCTTCGCTATCTGACCATCATTCATGACGCGGAGCGGCAGATCCGCGAGCGGGAACCGGGTTTTGACATCGAAAAGATTCCCATGGACGACGCCGAAACCTACCGTTTGATCTCCTCGGGAAAGACGAGCGGCGTCTTTCAGTTGGAATCCGCGGGGATGCAGAAAATGCTTACCCAGCTTGCGCCCGAGCGGATCGACGACATCATCGCCGCCATCGCGCTCTACCGTCCCGGCCCAATGGATTCCATCCCCCGGTTCGTCGAGTGCCGCCATCACTCCGAGCGGGTGCATTACGACACCCCCCTGCTGGAGCCGATCCTGCGCTCGACCTACGGGGTAACGCTCTATCAGGAGCAGGTGATGCAGATCTTCCGCGACCTCGCCGGGTATACCTTCGGGCACGCGGATGTTGTCCGCCGCGCCATGTCGAAAAAGAAAAAAAGCGTCCTGCTTGCCGAGCGGGAAACGTTTGTTGCCGGGGCAAAGGAGCGGGGAATTGACGGAGCGGTTGCGGAAAAACTGTTTTCCGACATGGAGAGCTTCGCCAATTACGCGTTCAATAAATCCCATGCCGCCGCCTATGCGGTCATCTGCTACCGAACCGCATATCTCAAACAGCACCATCCGCGCGAATACCTTTCCGCGCTGATGACCAGCGTGTTGGGCAATCGCGTCAAGATTGCGGAGTATATCTCCGAATGCGCGTCGCGGGGAATCCGCGTTCTGCCGCCGGACATCAACGAAAGCCGTTCGGATTTTTCGGTCAGCGGGCAGGATCTTCGCTTCGGGTTGCTTGCCATCAAAAATGTCGGCGGTCAGTTTCTCGATCGGATTTTGGAGGAGCGCCGACACGGAAAATTTGCCTCTTTTGAGGATTTTGTCAATCGGATGCCCGCGGCAGATCTCAACCGACGCATGGTGGAGGCTTTGATCAAAGCAGGGACATTTGACCGTCTCGGCGTGTACCGAAGCCGTCTGCTTGCGGCGTATGAAGCGTTGCTTGATCAGGCGGCGGAAAAGGGAAAGAACAACCTTGCCGGGCAGCTGGATATGTTCTCTCTGCCGGGCGCCGTGGAACAGCCCTCGCTGTTCTCCTATCCGCCGCTCCCCGATTTGAGTGTGCGGGAGAAGCTGATGATGGAGCGGGAAGCGGCTGGAATGTTCTTCTCGGGTTCCATGATGGAGAGCTTCTCAAAACATCTGAAGCTGTTGGAACCGTCACCGATCTCCGAGCTGACCTCGGAGGAGGCAGATCTGCCGGATCGTGCGCGTGCGAAGGCGGCTGGCATCATCACGGCGGTTTCGGTCAAAAGCGCGAAGAACGGCGAACGGATGGCGTTCTTCACGATTGAGGATCAGTACGGCGAGATCGAATGTGTGGCATTTGCCAAGGTGTTTGCCGGGGTGGCGCACCTGGTTCGCGCCGACAATGCCGTGTTCGTTTCGGGCAACCTTTCCAAGCGGGACGAAGAACCGCCCAAATTGCTTGTCAATCATATGGAGGAGCTGATTGAAAACGCGGATTTCCGCGAGCCGGAGACAACCGCCGAGGCGTCGGCGCCTGCCCCCGAAGATCCAAAGCCTGCCGGACGACCCGCTCCGCCGTCTGCCCCGCGCCGCCTGTTCCTGCGCGTGCCGGACGGAGAAGGAACACTTTGCCGCAAGGCGAAGAATCTGACAGAGATTTTCGACGGCGCATTCCCGGTCGTCTTTTATAATGCGGCAACCGGACAGTACGATTTTGACCACGCGGGTGTAATGCTTTGCGACGGTCTCATCCGGGAATTGCGCGAATTGCTCGGCGATGAAAATGTCATCCTCAAATAGACTGAAATTTTCATAGCGTCCCATCAAAATTCGACTTTTTTCGCTTGCTCGGCTTTTGAATTTTCAAACCGCATAGCAAAAAATCCTGCTTTTCTGATGCTCTTTTCCTTCGGGGAAAGTTTGAAGGGGGCGCTTCCTTTTCTCGCGAGAAAAGGAAGCGCCCCC
>CAKJZF010000028.1 GCA_918290775.1 Clostridiales bacterium
AGCCGGAAAGCTTGCGTCAAGTCAACGGCGGCGGTGTTCTTCTATCATCAAACATCCCGTCTGTTCGCCATGTACGCACAGACAAAATCAGCCTTCCCTCGGGGGAAGGTGCCGAGCGGAAACAGCTTGCTGTTCGCGAGGCGGATGAGGGGCGCCGCAAAGCGGCGGTATTCAACATCCAAACATCCCGGCTGTTCGCCTTGATCGCACAGACAGCGCGGAAGTTTTTGAAGGGGATCCAAGGGGAAACTTTTTTCAAAAAGTTTCCCCTTGTGTTCTTGACCTTAAAAGTGACTCTACCGGCGGTAGAGTGACGAAAACGAGCGGTAGAGCGGCAGTAGAGTGGTGTAGATTGACTTTTTCGCGCGCGTATTCTATAATGAAAGCAGTGAAAGGTTGCCGACAGCAGAGGTCGACAGAAGGAGAACCGCGTGTCCATTGGTTCTTTTTCGGTTGCGGAGCAGCGGGGACGCGAACGCCGAGAGGTGCGGGGCGTCCCCGGGTGCCCGGGACGGCTGCGGATGAATGCCGGCGGGGGTGCGCGAACGCGATCCCGCCCGTCATGAACGCTCCTTCGGGTTGTGCGCGAACGCGATTCCCAAAGCGGCGAGCCGCAGGTGATTTGCCGCCTGCCGCGCGTGCGGCTTTTCCGAATTTCGCCGGCAAACGCGGCAACCGAAAGGAGCAAGTTCACCCATGCACAAGCACAACCCACCCATTCATTCCATCCGCGAGATGATGAACATCGCGGTGACCGACAAGCCCGACCACATCTCCTATATGTTCAAAAAAGGCGAGGAAATCGTCAGCGTCACCACGCGCGCGTTTTATGACAGCGTGGAAAACCTCGGCGCAAAGCTCACCGAGATGGGCTTCGGCAAATCCCACATCGCCTGCGTCGGCGAAAACAGCTACCCCTGGATTCAGACCTTCCTGACCGTTTTGATGTCGGCGGGCGTTTTCGTCCCGCTCGATAAAGAGCTCCCCGCCGACCAGATCGTCTACCTGCTCAACGACAGCGACAGCGAGGTCGTGTTCTGTTCCGAAAAATATGAAAAGATCCTCGCCGAGCATCGCTCGGAGCTGCCCAATATCCAAAAAATCGTTTGCTTCGACCGCACCGAGGACGACGGCGACTTCCTCTCCTTCGAGAAGCTGATCGCCGAGGGGTCAACGCTCGACCGCTCCGCCTATGACGCCCTCAAGAGCGACGAAAACGAATTGAAATACCTCGTCTACACGTCGGGCACCACCGGCGTCGCAAAGGGCGTGATGCTCTCCGAGCACAACATCGTTTGCGGCGTGTATTACGGGTTGACCGTTTCGCATATCTACGAGCGCGGTCTTTCGGTTCTGCCCTATAACCACACCTACGAGGCCGTTTGCGAGCTGTTGGTCTCGATTCAGGCGCAGGCAACCGTTTGCATCAACGATTCGCTTCGCCACGTCCTCAAAAACATCCAGCTTTACCAGCCCGCCCACATCTACCTTGTCCCCGCGTTTTCCGACCTCTTCTACGACAAGATCCACGCTTCCGTCCGCAAGGCGGGCAAAGAAAAGGCGTTCCGGTTTGCCGTCCGCCTCTCCAACCTGCTCCGCAAGGTCGGCATCGACCTGCGCCGTATGCTGTTCAAGGACATTCACGCCCAGTTCGGCGGCAAACTGCGCCGCATCATCTGCGGCGGTGCGCCGATCCGTCCCGAGGTCGGCAAATTCTTCGACGAGATCGGCATCATCCTCACCGGCGGCTACGGCATCACCGAATGTTCCCCGCTCGTCTCGGTCAACGAGGACGACAAAACCAACAACTTCTCCTCCGCCGGTCACCGCCTCGCCTGCCTCGAATGGCGCATCGACAACCCCACCGAAGAGGGCATCGGCGAAATCTGCGTCAAGGGTGACGTCGTGATGCTCGGCTACTACAAACGCCCCGACCTGACCGCCGAAGCCATCCGCGACGGCTGGTTCTACACCGGCGACTACGGCTACATCACCAAAAAGGACGAAATCGTCATCACAGGGCGCAAAAAGAACATCATCATCATGAGCAACGGCAAAAACATCTACCCCGAAGAACTGGAACTCAAAATTCAAAAACTGCCCTACGTGACCGAGGTCGTCGTCTCCGGCATCAAAAACGAACACGGCGAGGACACCGGTCTCGCCGCCGAAATCTACATCGCCGACGAAACCATCCCCCACGGCAACATCCCCGAGGACATCAACAACGCCCTCGCCGACCTGCCGTCCTATAAACGGATCTCCCGGATCTCCTACCGCTCCGAACCCTTCGCAAAAACCACAACCAACAAAATCAAAAGAAGTTAATGTCAAGAAACTGCCCAAGGGGAAACTTTTTTCAAAAAGTTTCCCCTTGGATCCTCTTCAAAAACTTTTAACACTGTCTGTGCGTACAGAAAAGCGGCTACGGAATTTTGCGCGAACATCCGTTAGCCGCTTTTATGTTCATTTTGGG
>CAKJZF010000029.1 GCA_918290775.1 Clostridiales bacterium
GATCTTGCCCTCGTCGGCGAGGATCCCTTCCAGTTCGGCGATCAGGTTATGCAGCCGGAGCAATTCCTCTTCGATCTTGTCCCGCTCCATGCCGGTCAGTTTGCCGAGCGTCATTTCCACGATCGCCTGCGCCTGCGCGTCCGAAAGTCCGAACCGCTCCATGAGCGTCAGCTTGGAATCGGGGATCGACTTGGACTTTTTCATGATCTCAACGATCTCGTCGATGTTGTCGAGCGCGATTTTATACCCCTCGTAGATATGCGCCCTCGCCCGCGCCTTCTCAAGATCAAACTGCGTTCTGCGGACGATGACCTGCTCCTGATGGCGGATGTAATGGTCGAGGATCTGCCCGAGCGAGAGGATCTTCGGCTCGTTGTTGACCAGCGCCAGCATGTTGACCGCGAAGGTGGACTGCAGCTGCGTGAATTTATACAACTGGTTGAGAATGATCTGCGGGTTTGCGTCCCGGCGGTATT
Organism: Clostridiales bacterium; assembly: GCA_918290775.1. Classification (GTDB taxonomy): domain Bacteria; phylum Bacillota; class Clostridia; order Oscillospirales; family CAG-272; genus UMGS1865. The sequence goes on from CAKJZF010000029.1 coordinate 477, forward strand.
CCACAACGATGCGCATTCCGTCCCGCCCCGACTCGTCTCTGACGTCGGTGATCCCGTCGATCTTCTTATCCTTGGCGCACTGCGCCACCGATTCGCAAAGCTGACTCTTATTCACGCCGTACGGGATCTCGGTGAACACGATCCGTCTGTGTTCCTCCTCGATATGCGACCGCGACCGCACCATGATATGTCCCTTGCCGGTCTGGTACGCCAGTTTGATGCCGTTGACGCCGTAGATGATCGCCTTCGTCGGAAAATCGGGACCTTTGATGTACTGCATCAGCTCGTCCACGGTGGCGTCCGGGTGATCCATGCGGTAGATGGTTGCGTCCACGACTTCTCCGAGGTTATGCGGCGGGATGTTGGTCGCCATACCGACCGCGATACCCATCGACCCGTTGACCAGCAGGTTCGGGAACCTCGACGGCAGAACCGTCGGTTCCTGCAGCCGGTTATCGAAGTTCGCAACCATGGGAACCACGTTCTTGTCGATGTCCCGGAGCATCTCATCCGAGATGCGGTCGAGTCTCGCCTCGGTATAGCGGTACGCCGCCGCTCCGTCTCCGTCCACAGAGCCGAAGTTTCCATGCCCCTCGATGAGCGTATAGCGCATATTGAAGTCCTGCGCCATGTGCACCATCGTCCCGTAAACCGAGCTGTCTCCGTGCGGATGGTAGCGACCCAGCACGTTACCAACCGTTGTCGCCGACTTGCGGAACGGCTTGGAATGCACCAGTCCGTCCTCCCACATGGCGTAGAGAATCCGCCTCTGTCCCGGCTTCATGCCGTCCCTGACGTCCGGCAGCGCTCTCGCCATGATCACCGACATGGAATACTCGATGAAGGATTTCTTCACCTCTTTCTCCATGCCAACGTCCATAACCTTCTGCCGCTCAAACAGCGCCAGCTCCTCTTCTCTCGTTAATTCTTTCTCGCTTTTCTTCTTTTCCACAGCTAACTCCTTTTTTAAGGTCAAGAGACTGCCCTACTTTTCTTGAAAGAAAAGTAGGCAAAAGAACTTCCGCTCCGTTTGTGCGTACATAGCGCACAGACGGAAAGTGATCTACAATTTGACTTTGGAAACTTTTTGAAAAAAGTTTCCCCTTGGATCCCCTTCAAAAACTTCCGCTCCGTTTGTGCCCTACTTTTCTTGAAAGTAAAAGAACTTTTCCTGCGGAAAAGTAGGCAAAAGAACTTCCGCTCCGTTTGTGCGTACATAGCGCACAGACGGGATGTTATATCGTTTTGGCTTTTCCCGATCTCCCTTATCCCCTTTCCGAAAAGCTCTTGGGGGAGATGGGGGAGAGTTTGAGAGGGGGCGGAACCCCCTTCTCTCTTGAGA
>CAKJZF010000030.1 GCA_918290775.1 Clostridiales bacterium
CCTTGATGATCTACCCGGTTCGGCACCTTGCCCCCGGGACGGTTCCATTCTACCACGGCGGGGGAGTGCCGTCCACCAACCGGGGGTTGCTTTTTGTTAATTTGCGGTTGCTTTTTTCGGTTTTTTCGGTTGCGTTTGCCGCTACTGACCGATTTTCAGCGGTTTTTGCGGCTGAAACGGATCATTTCGCAAGTGCCTCGAACGCGCGGCGGTATTCGCGCAGAACCCGCGCGGCGACGAAGTCGATCTTCTCGTCGTCGCTCATCTCGATCGGCGCGTCGGTTTCCAGATCGACCAACAGATATTTCGGTTTATTGTTATCGAAGATAAAGACTTCTCCAGCTTCCTCTGCTATGCGAGCGATCCGGGAAAAGTTCTGATTCGCCTCCGAAATGGAAACGATCTTTTCGGTGTTGATGCTCACGCAAATCACCTCCGAAAGTATTATACACAAATTGCAGGAGAAATTCAACCCAATTATTCGGAAGCGCAAAAACGCCGCGGTCTGCGCGAGTAAACGATCCGTTGATATAATCAACCGAAACGCAACGACGCGGTTCTTGTATCGGGTCTGGTCGTTTGGTATAATAAAAGCACAAGAGGCGCCGCTTGATGAAAACAAAAAGGAGAACCGAAATGGATATTCATTTGAGCGAACAACTGAAACGGTACAGAAAAGAGAAAGGGAACACGCAGGAGGAACTTGCCGCACATATCGGGATCACCACGCAGGCGGTTTCCAAGTGGGAACGCGGAGAGGGGTATCCCGACATCACGCTTCTTCCCGCGATCGCCGCCTATTACGGTGTGAGTATCGACGATCTTCTCGGCGTCGGAGAGGACGAACGGGAGAAGAAGAAAAACGTCATCTGCGAGAAAGACGACGAGCTGTTCCGACAAGGGAAGAGCGCGGAGCGGGTCGCCCTGATGCGAGAGGCGGTCAGGGAGTTCCCGAACGACCTGGAGATGATCTCGGCGCTGATGTGGGCGTTATCGGCGGAGGACCAGGCGAAAAACGCCGACGAGATCATCGCGTACGGCAAAAGAATCCTCGACGAATCAACCAACAGCGGTCAACGGAACAGCGCAATCCGTTGCATTTGCTTCGCGTATTATTATGGCAAAAAAGACGCCGAAAGCGCGATCCGATACGCGGAAAGCGTCGGGAACAACGAGGTGTCGGTCAGCGAAATGATGGCACGGTTCCTCGAGGGCGACGAGGCGGTGGAATACTGTCAGCACAATATACAAGACTATTTTCAACGAATCCAGAATAACGC
>CAKJZF010000031.1 GCA_918290775.1 Clostridiales bacterium
AACCGACACCGCACCGCTGTGTGCGTGATCAAAAGAGGAGGTGTAGACATGGCAGTACCGAAGAAGAAGGTATCCAAAGCACGCAGAGACAAGCGCCGCTCCAACAACAGCAAGCTCACTCTGCCCGGCGTTGCGAAATGCTCCAACCCGGCTTGCGACGCTTACGTGAAGAACCACTGCGTTTGCAAGGTCTGCGGATTTTACAATGGCAAAAAGGTTCTGGATGTCAAGGCGGATAAGAAGGCCTGACCTCCGAACAGCGCCAAAGCGGGCGGATTCTGTCCGCCCGCTTTGGTATGCCGTTCTCTTTTTTATAAAATTGTGTGCCACCGGGTAACCGATTTCGCCGTCAGGTCTTAATAGGCGAGGTTGCCGCGGCGGCTTTTTCTTGTCGGAAAATGTGTAGAAAAAGTGACTTTGCAGGAGAATGGGCAGGCTGTCAATGAAATCAGCCTCTACAGTGGCGCGGGTAGGCTGATAACCGGATACCGCCGCGCCCAAAAATTTGGTTTTCCGCTTGCTTTTTTGAGCAAAACGTGATAAAATGAAAGGGATGTATTTGCTTTTTGGAGTTTGGAAGGGGGTGGAAACGGATGGAGCCGTTGCTTTGTGCCGAAGCGGTGTCCGCTTTGCTGGGGTGGTATCTCGCCAACGCCCGCGACCTTCCTTGGCGCCGCACGCGCGACCCCTACCGCATCTGGATCTCCGAGATCATGCTTCAGCAGACTCGCGTGGAGGCGGTCAAGCGGTACTATGCCCGCTTTCTTGAGGCGTTCCCGACCGTTTTTGATCTGGCAAATGCCCCCGAGGATCAGCTCTTCAAGCTTTGGGAAGGACTTGGCTACTACAGCCGTGCCCGCAACCTGCAAAAAGCCGCGCGGGTCATTGCCGGCGATTACGGCGGCGAAATGCCCGCCGATGAGACGCTTTTGCGCCGTCTCCCCGGCGTCGGGGACTACACCGCCGGAGCGATCGCGTCTATCGCGTTCGGGCTTCGTGCGCCCGCCGTGGACGGCAACGTTCTGCGCGTGCTTTCCCGGGTCAGCGGGTCGCAAAGAGACATTGCTCTGCCCGAGACCAAAGCCTTTTTCCGGGACGCTCTCCGCCCTGTGATTC
>CAKJZF010000032.1 GCA_918290775.1 Clostridiales bacterium
GGCACAGCCTGACCACCTGGTTTGCAGGCAAGGAAACCCAGATCCGCCAGCAGATCAATGAAGTCAACATTCTGTTCGGCGACCTCACGTTCTGACCCGATTTCTTCCTATTTATAAAAGGATCGCGCCGCGGAGCGGTCAGAATGACGAACGGTTTCCGCCCGCGGCAAGGATCCCCGTCCTGCAGGTTACCTGCAAAATCTCAAAGCGTCTTCTCCCTGCGAAGGGATTTGACATAACAAATCGGGCAACGCGAAAACGCCCCGAAACTCAAGACAGAAAAGGAGAACCTAAGACATGAAGAAGCGCTCTATTCTCTCATTGGTGCTGGCAGTGGTCATGCTGTTCAGCGTCCTCGGCGTATTCCCCATGACCGTCTCGGCGGCTGGCAGCACATATGCCAGCGATGATGCTGCCATCGGAGCGGGTTACTATTTCCGCACCGGCGCGGAGGGCTCAGCAACCTATTACAACAGCATCTACACCGCCTGCGATGAAGTTGGAGAAGGCGGCACCGTCACGGTGCTGCACGACTTCGAGTTGGCAACCGGCGGTCAGGGGGTCGGCAAAACATGGACTGATCCGAAAACCTACACCATCGACGGCAACGGCAAAACGCTGACCTACAAGGCAAACCGCGTGTTTGACATTGCCTGCAGCAACCTGACCATCAAGGATCTGATTATCCAGCAGAATGTCAATTCGGCAATCTCCTTCGGGCAGGTTCGCAAAAGCTCGGTGGTCGTCTATGAGAACGTAACGGCGACTGCCACGCAAACCTCGTGGGGTTTCACCCCGATCTACGGATCGCTGACCCTGAAGGGATCAACGAGCATCACCTGCACAGGAACCAACGCGTCCAATAATGTTGCTGTCCGTATCGACAACGACGGCAACTCAGATGTGACGACGACTCGAGTCGTCACAAAGGAGCTGGTTTTGGAGGATGGTGCCTCGATTTCGGCAGCGTCGGGGAAAGTACCGATTAGCTATGCCGCGAACACGGGCGGCGTTGTCTATATCAACAGCAGAACGGCACGCGTGAGCGGAGCCAACTGCAATCTTGGAGCCATGGTGCTCCGCGCTCCGATTTCGATAGACAGCGACGACGCCGCGACGAAAACAGCGCTGAACGCCATGACAACCTGCCTGGGCGCGTCCGGGTATGTCGCCACCACCAGCGACGGATTCCTGTATGGAACCTTGGCGTTGGCGGTCGCGAATGTTCCCGAGAACGGCACCGTCACCCTGCAAAAAAGCTACAATATGAGTGCCAACGAGGTTCTCGTCGCCGCCAATAGTGGCGAATCCATCAAGACCTTTGACATCAACGGCAACGACAAAACCATAACGTTTACGGGCAACACAAACGGTCTTGACTTTGCCAACTGCGATGTGACCATCACCAACCTGACCATCATTGGCAACAAGAGTAATACTCTGCTCCGCACCGGCAACGGCACAACCGTCACGCTCGACGGCTGTACCCTCACGGCGGCGAAAACCTACTGGGGTGCGATCTGTGTGTACGGGAACCTGGTCCTGAAGGATACCTCCATTAGCCTGAATACCGCCAACTATGCAGGTGCTTATCAAGACACCTTGATCCGCTTGGAGAAGAAGGCGATGGACAATCAGGCGTTCAACAACGGCAACAACATTGCGGAGACGATCAACCCCTCGCTCACGCTGCAGAGCGGCGTGGAGCTGACGAACAACGCCGGCCCGTATGTCATCTTCAACGCATGCGCTGCTGCCAATGCTCCCTCCATCACCGTGGAAAGCGCGGATCTGACCGTTACCGTTCCGGAAGAAACAACTCCGAATATCACATACGGAACGGCCACGCTTGCCGACCCCGACGATCTCCCGGCGGGCGAGACCGCTGAGCAGTGGACGGCGGTTTACACGCTCTTCGGAATGACCTTCCCAACGGTATTCGTCGCAAAGCGCGTTGACGCAGGCGGCAACGACCTGAAGAACTATTATACCGTCAACGGCGCGATCAAGCAGGTGCAAGGCAACGGCGATAAGGTCGTCCTGTTGACAAACTCCGATCAGCCCATTATCGTTGAGAATAACAAGACATTCACCATCGACGGCGACGGCAAGACCGTTACCATCGCCATCAACAACCCCGCCTTGACCGTGGCGTCCGGCTCGACCGTCACGCTGATCAATACCACCCTGGGGTATGCGGCGTCGGCAAAGCCGCAAACCGCCATCAGCCTGGGCGGTAGCCTGACGCTCGGCACGGGTACCACCGTCAATTCCACCTATAGCGGCTTTGCCGGCGGCAACGGCGCCGCCAACGGCGTGAGAACTACGGCCAACGGTGCGGTTCTCGTCATCGACGGCGCAACGATCAACGCTCAGGGCACCGCGCTTGTGTCCGATGCCATTTCCTCCACCATGACGCTCCGCAGCGGCACCATCAACGCTTCCTATCGCTTCTATATTGCCAACAACGCCACCGTCACGCTGAATATCGAGGGCGGTACCATCAACGCCAACGGAACCCAAACGCCGGACGTGTTCATCAATACGTATACCGGCGGAATCGCTACGATTAATATCTCAGGCGGTACCATTGATTTCTCTGCGCTCACGAATGCAACGATGGTGAATGGCTCTAAAGCGACTGTTAACATCACCGGCGGCTCGATCAAGAATAAGAACGGAACGCTCAGCCGCGAGGCTACGATGGCGGATCTTGCCGCGGCGCTCGTCTCCGACGATCCCACGCTGCGCGTCCCGCGCGGCGCAACCGCTACCAACTCCGGCATTGCGTTTTCCACCAAGTTCGACGAGGCTTCGCTTGTATCGAAGTACGGCAGCGCATATTCTCGTGTTGCCATGGGCACGATCATTCTGCCCAAGGATTATGCCGAAGATATCACAGGAGCGGTTAATTACGCCAGCGTTACCGATCTCGGTACAGACTTCTATCTCGATATCGCCAACGGAGGCTACTACAACAACGAGACTGCCGCCGAGGACGGCTACAAGCTTTGGTACGGTTCGATCGTCAACATCAATGCGTGGAACACAGCCCGCGATTTCTGTGGCTTCGGCTATGTCACCGCAACGCTCGGCGTCAACGGCATCGGCTCCGTAACCGTCACTGCCAACACCGCCGTACAGACTGCGAACGCCAAAGACCTTGCCACCGGAGTTGTGGGTACCAACGCTGCGCAAACGGCGATGCTTGAATTCTTTACCGCAGACTATGCGGATTGAACGAAAGGGGAGAAAGATTATGAAGAAAGCATATACAACCCCTGAACTTTGGCTTTTCCTGCTTTCCAATGAAGACGTCATTGCCACCTCCGAAGGTCTCGGTGCCGAGAATTGGGGAGATGACTTCGGCGTAGGTGACGGGGGAGCATACGATAAATTTGGCAAAGACTGGTTCGATTAATTCGGATTCGCCCCTAACTCTGCCAGCCGATTCGCCCGCGGGCGAATCGGCTGGCAGACAACTAAAAGGACTGACATCTATATTGGGTCATTCATCCCGTCTGTGCATTCCGATTGCACAAACGGAGGTCGGCAAGCCGACAACCAATACTTTCAAGAAAAGGAAGGCGCCTTAATTCACAAAGGAGAGGTACTCCATGATGAAACGAATTCTAATGATGATTTGTGCGGTAGCGGTTTGCATGGCAATGTTGGCGGCGTGCGTAGCGCAAGACCCCGAAACGCCAACCGGCGAAGCGGACAGCACCACCCAGCAGACGCAGAACGGCACAACCCCCGAGGCGGAGGGAACAACGTCCGGGGAGGATCAGACAAGCGAAATTCCGGGAAAGGATTCCGACAGCGCAAATGCGTCGGAAACGACAACAAACAGCCCGGATGATTCCAACCCGGAGAGCAGCGAACAAACCGGATCGGAGGCAACCACGCCAACATCCGGGGAGGAAACCACGCCAACATCCGGGGAGGAAACCACGCCAACACCCGAGGGGGAAACCACAGTATACCCGTTTGTTGACGATAGAGACAACGGAAACCGTACCAAGCCGGATAAATTTAATTGAGGCAACCGAAACATGAAAACCATCAGAATGATAGCGATTTTGCTGGCGGCGGTCATGGTGTTGCCGATGGCGGCGTGCGTCGGGACAATCACTCCGGGCAACGGCACCACAACCCAGAGCGGCGATACCACAACCCCGGGCAGCGACGCGCCGACAACCGAAACTCCGGCAGGCAACACCACCGAAGCCGATCCCGCGCAAACAACGCCTGAAGAGGACGTTACGTCGGATCAGGAACCGATTACCGAAGAGCCGGAAAAGCTCGTTACCTATTTCAGCAAAACCGATAAAAACATCAAGATCATTTACGCGAGCGGAACAGGCGCAAACGTGCGGACAACCGACGTTACATCCCTGATCAACGCCATCAACACCCGCTTCGGCATGAGTCTGAAGTCGGCAACCGACAAGACCACCAAGGAAAGCGCGAGCAACAAGGAAATCCTCCTCGGTGTCACCAATCGGCAGGCGTCGGTCAGCGCGGCGCAGGGCTTGAGTGCTTCGGACTATGCCATCAAGCTGACGGGGAATCAGTTGGTGATTGTTGGGGGAAGCGAGACGGCAACCGCAAAAGCGATTCGATTCGTGATCTCGGAATACCTCAGAGAGGAGAACGCCACCGTTTTTTGCGTTCCCGAGGCGCTCAACATCCGATGGATCTTTGCGGAGCGAGCGGCGGGAGCCGTTGAGCTGGCGAGAGACTATCGGATCGTCTACGGGTCGGCGGCAACCTCAAAGGAGAGGTCGCTCGCAACCGGCTTTGCAAGTAGCCTCGCAGAATGCACGGGAATGAAAGTGAGCGCGATCGCGGATAGCCGCGTTCAAAACGGCGGCACTGCCTATGCCAAGGATGTTGAAGTTGCCGGCAAGGAATTGCTCATCGGCAGCACCAATCGGAAAGAGACCAACGAGGTTGTCAAAGATTTGGATGCCCTCGATTGGGAGATTCGGTGCATGGGAGATAAAATTGTTGTCGTCGGCGGATCGTATGACAGCACGGCGGCAGCCATCAACCACCTGAGCAACCTGCTTTTGGAGGAAACCGTTCAATCGCTCCGGGCAGAGACGCTGAATAAAAAGTACATCCAGTTGAACTACGTCGTCGACGTGACGCGTCCCGCCGCGGATTACAGCAAGTTTACCCCCGTTTGGGCGAGCAGCTATACCCCGCCCGCGTGGATGACCAACCAAACCGAGAAACTCTATGCCGTAACGGCGCCGGACGCGAGAAACATGAGCGCGTCGGCGGGCGGCGACATCATCAACTATCCGTCGCATTCGCTTGAAGCGCTCACAAGCGCGGTCAAAGCGGGCGCGGATCTGCTGGTTGTCAACGTTTGGCAGACCAAGGACGGCGTTGCGGTTGTTGCGCCGAGCGACGATCTCAAGTATTATACCAATGCCAAAGCCCTTGCGGGAACCGGCGGACGTCCGCTCAGCACCACTCTGACCGATTGGACGCTGGAGCAGCTTTCCGCTCTGCGGTATATCAGTTCGTCAACCGGCAAGGAGACCGAGTCCGGCATTTGCTCGCTCTATGAGGTGGTCAACCTCTGCCGCGGGCGCTGTCTGCTCAGCGTTACCTTCGGCGGCGACGACCTGACCGAATCGTTCAAGGCAACCCTGCAAAACCTCGACGCGTTCGATTGTTACTATGAGATCGACCCGGTCGGGCCCAACATGGCAACTCCCCATGTTCTCCGAACGCTGGAGAGCTGGGCGAAGGATACCAAGCTGACCGCCCCCTCGCTGGCAAAAGCGATCAGCAACTACAAAACAAACCTGAATGTCAAAAACCACTGGATGCGGCGATTGTTTGAGATGTCGTCGTCGGTCATCCGGCGGGATGCGAAAAATATGTTTGACTCGATCAACCTGCGGGCATGGGCGGAGCAGGGGTATAACTTCTTCTATACCGTTGATATTGTCGGCTATTGCCGCTATATCGCAACGCAGGAGTCCTCGCTGGTCAATGAAGATCTTCGCCCGCGCAGCACCACCTACACCATCGAGAAGAACGACCTTGACGGACGCATTCTGATCCTCTCGGATACGCATTATTATCCGAAGAACAACAGCCTCGGCTACACCAAAGAGGAGAAGATGCAGCTCGTGGTTGATCAGATCCGCAAGGAGTACAACGGGCGTGGGTTAGACGCGGTGGTTCTCGTCGGCGACCTTTCCACTGACAACGATTGCTATAATTACAGCCTTGTGTCGGATCTGCCGACCCCGAAAGCGGGTCAGACGCTGGAGAAATACCGCGAGGAGGACGACCCCAACAACGCGGCTCAAAAGCTCACATTCTACCGTCTGAAGGAGGGAACGCAGGTCAAAGAATACTATCGCGTTGTCTCCAACAAGGAGAACGGCAACGTGATCAAGATCGGCAAACTGAACTCGTCGTATTTCGATAAAAACTATTATGAAGAGGCTTGGAACAACTATCTCAAGCCGCTCTCGGCGGAGCTGAAGATCCCGATCTATGTGGTTCCCGGCAATCATGACAGCGACATCAACACCCGCTGGTCGGATGTTTTCGGAACCGAGCGCCAGTTCAGCGCACTTGTGAAGGATACCGCCATCATCTGCCTCGATACCTTCAACGACGCTGATGAGGAAGACGACAACACAATCGGCATGCATGGTCACGGCGGCGACTACCGCGCCGTTGATTTCGACTATCTGAACGCCGAGGTCGATAAATACACGGCGGATAGCAGCGTCAAGCGCATCCTGATTTTCGCGCATTATCTGAATGGATCTGATAAGCGGAAGATCGATGCTCTCGCGGAAGAGAACCAAAAGATCCTCGCGGCGTATTACGGGGATACCCACCTGTATAGTACCGAGCCTTACAGCAATATGTGGTTCTTCAACGACGGTAACGTTGCCTACTTGCCGGCAAGTGACGAAGGGGGCGGCTGGCAATTCAACGGCCCCGGAACCGAATTCGGTTATCTCGACTCACGCTTCGTTTGGAGCTATATGCTCTTTGAGTGGAGCAAAGACGATACCGAACTGACCTATCGTATGCTCTTCAACGCACATTACGAGCCCTACAATATGCCCGGCGGCTACGATATTCCCGAGATCAAGCAGGACGACATTCTCGTCTCCCGCTGAATTTGCGTAGCTCGTCATCACAATTTACCCAGATTTCCGAAAGGGACGGAACTCCGTTCCGTCCCTTTCGGAAAAGCAGAAAGGAACCCCACATGAACCCCACCAAACCCATGCGCGTCCTGCTCGTCTCGGATATGCATTATACCACAGAGGAAATGCACGAGGAGCTGGTCAAGCGCTACCCCGAATCCTGCACCTGCCCCGCCGCGGGCAATGCCTTCGGCAACACACAGGCAGGAAAAATCAACATTCTGCTCTCCGATATTCTTCGCGAGCATGAAAAAGCGCCGCTGGATCTTGTCCTCGTTCTCGGCGACCTGTCGGTTGACGACTATTCCTGGCGTAATCTTCCCGAGAACTATTGCGTCAAGTTTCGCGACGAGGTCATGAAAAAGCTGCCCTGCCCCTGCTACGCGATCGCCGGCAACCATGACAGCTACCCCAACGACCTCTGGCGCGAAATGTTCGGCTATGACCGCCAGTATGCCATCGTGCAGGACGGCGTTCTGTTTATCATGCTCGATAACTTTAACAATTGCCCCGCCAAGCCGGGTGACGGTTCCGGCGCACACTATTCGTTGGCGGATGTTGCTTTCCTGCAGGAAACGCTCGCCGCGCATCCAGGGCTTCCAACCTTCCTCTGCGCCCATTATTTCTCCGAAGGGGGCGAGAGTGAAGAGTTTCGCCGTATCGTCCGCGAAAACCCGCAGATCGTCTGCCTCTTCCACGGACATACGCATCGTAACCGCGCCATTCCCCTCAATGAATCCTTCGGCAATAAAACGCTGGTTGACATTGGCGGCTATGGCTATAATATGAGGGTCGTGGACCAACCGAACGGCAAAAGATGGCTCGACTTCAACGAATTTAACACCCTGTGGGCTTGGGGCTATGAAATGCTCGAGATTTCTCCCGACGCGTTCCGCCTCTATCATCATAAACCTGCTCATCGCTATATTGCAACCAACGGTACCTTCCTTCAACCCGACGTCATCTCCGAATCCTTCGAGATTCAGAGATAAGGGATGAGGGTAAGACCTTGAGGGGGGCGCTCTTTCGTTTCTTCCAAGA
>CAKJZF010000033.1 GCA_918290775.1 Clostridiales bacterium
AGCGGGCGGCAGGCGGCGCTCATGGCGCCGACGGAAATTCTCGCCCGTCAGCATTACGCGGAGCTTTCTGCGCTGTTCGGGAAACTGGGAATGAAAACCGAGCTTCTCATCGGAGCCACGCCGGCGGCGGAAAAACGGCGTATCCGCGCCTCGCTGACTGCCGCGGATCCCGCCGCGCGGACGGACGTTGTTATCGGGACGCACGCGCTCCTCTCGGACGGCGTCGCCTTTGCCGCGCCGGGTTTGGTTGTCACCGATGAACAGCATCGTTTCGGTGCGCGTCAACGCGCCCTGCTTGCCGGGAAGAACCAAAACGCGCATCTGTTGGTCATGAGCGCAACGCCGATTCCGAGATCCCTCGCGCTCATCCTCTACGGCGACCTTGACCTTTCCAAAATCGACGAAATGCCTGCCGGTCGCCAGCGCGTTGACACGCACGTGGTGGACGAGACCTACCGCGACCGTCTCAACGGTTTCATCCGCAAACAGCTCGACGAGGGCGGGCAGGTGTATGTGGTCTGTCCTGCCGTTGAGGAGCAGGAGACCGCGCCGGACGAGGTGGACTTTACGGGGCTGTTTGACCCTGAACCAAACGCCCGCCCGCCGCTCAAAGCCGCGGTAACCTACGCAGAAACGCTCTCGAAAACCTTCCCGGACGTCCGTGTTGCCTTCCTGCACGGGCGGTGCAAGAGCGCGGAGAAGGACGCGGTGATGCGGTCGTTTGCCGCCGGGGAGATCGGGATATTGGTGTCCACAACGGTCATCGAGGTGGGCGTAAACGTTCCAAACGCGACTCTGATGGTTGTGGAAAACGCCGAGCGGTTCGGGCTTTCGCAGCTGCATCAGCTTCGCGGACGGGTCGGACGCGGGTCGCGCAAGTCCTATTGCGTACTGGTGATGGGAGGAACCGCTGAACAGATCGGAGAGCGTTCCCGCGAGCGGCTTTCGGTCATGCGGACGACCTACGACGGCTACGCCATCGCGGAGCGGGATCTTGCCCAGCGCGGACCCGGCGACTTTCTTGCCGTATCCGACGACGGAAGCGTGCGTCAGAGCGGTGAACTTTCCTTCCGGCTCGGCAATCTCGCCGAGGACGCGGCTCTCCTGACCGCCGCCGCGGCGGACGCAACGGCACTCGCCGCCGCGGATCCGCAACTGGACGCGCACCCCGCGTTGCAAAAGCGAATCTCGGTTGTCACCTCCAACCTTGTGAGTTAGGGGAGGAGGAAGACCTTGAGAGGGGGCGGGGAACCTTTTTCAAAAGCGGCTATGGAGTTTTGAGCGAACATCCATTAGCCGCTTTCTGAATGAACCGCGTTGCGGTTCATTCGCTCCCGCCCCAACGGCGCGTGTTCAAAAGCTCCGGTAGCC
>CAKJZF010000034.1 GCA_918290775.1 Clostridiales bacterium
GACGAGGTCGTCCGCGTGATCAAACCGGCGCAGTTTGAACTGCCGACTCCCGCCGAAATCACCGATACGGGCGCGGTCACGCTCGACGGCCCGCTCGCGACCGCCTACCCGCTCCGCGCCGCCTCGCTGATCGTTCAGGCACGCCGAACCGGGTTTCGCGCCCTGCTCGCCTCGATCCTTCCCGGGGCTTTGATCGCCTTTTTCGCGGTTTGGAATCTCTCCGCGAAGCTGTTGCCTCTGCTGCCGCTGATGGCGGTCGGGTACCGCGCGGTCTGGTTTGGCGTCTCCTGGCTGATTTCCGCCTTTTCGCTGGATCGCCACGCGGTGTTTGACGACACGCGGGAAAATCTCGCAAACGAGGATCAGCCGCTCTGACAGATTTCCATATCACTTTCCGTCCGGATTTCGCTCGCTTATGCGGGCGGAATCCGGACGCGCTACAAGAGGTTTCCTATGAAGCAAATGCGCAAATTGCCCAACAGCACCATCCTCAAATCGGTTCAGAAACCGGCACGCTACGCGGGCGGGGAATACGGCGAGGTCATCAAGGACAAATCGCGCGTGAAGGCGCGGTTTGCATTCTGCTTTCCCGACACCTATGAGATCGGAATGTCCAACCTCGGAGTTCGTTTGCTCTACGGTGCGCTGAATGAGCATCCCGACATCTGGTGCGAGCGCGTGTACGACCCCTGGGTGGATATGCAGGAGGAGATGAAGAAACATGGGCTTCCCCTCGTTGCGCTGGAAAGCAAGGATCCGATTGATCAATTTGACTTCGTCGGATTTACGCTGCAATACGAGATGAGCTATACCAATGTTCTCAATATGCTCGACTTGGCGCAAATCCCGCTCCGTGCCGCCGACCGCGCCGAAGAGGATCCCCTCGTCATCGGCGGCGGTCCCTGCTCCTTTAACCCCGAACCAATCGCCGACTTCTTCGATCTCTTCAACATCGGAGAGGGCGAAAATATGCTCCCCTCGATCGTCCGCCTCTATATTCGGATGAAAGAGGAGGGGCGCTACACACGCGCGGCTTTCCTGCACGAAGCCGCCCGCACCATCCCGGGGGTCTATGTGCCGTCGCTTTACGAGGTAACCTATCTCCCCGACGGCAGGATTGAAGCGTACAAACCGATTTATGACGACATCCCCGCCAAGGTTCAAAAGCAGATCATCCGCGATCTTGACCGCGTCTATTTCCCCGAAAAGGTTGTGATGCCGTATATTGAAACAGTTCATGACCGCATCATGCTGGAAGTTTACCGGGGTTGTATCCGTGGCTGTCGGTTCTGTCAGGCGGGCGCGATCTACCGTCCCGTTCGCGAAAAATCGCCCGAGGTTCTCGATCGGCAGGCGCGTGCGCTCTTCCACAGCACCGGCTATGAGGAAATCTCCCTGACGTCGCTCTCCATCAGCGACTACACAGCGCTGGAACCGCTTTGCGACGAATTGCTGTCCTGGACAGACGACAACATGGTCAGCCTCTCCCTGCCCTCCCTGCGCGTTGACAACTTCAACCGCGATCTGATGAACCGCATTGACAGCGTTCGTTCCTCGTCGCTGACCTTTGCCCCTGAAGCGGGAACCCAGCGACTGCGCGACGTGATCAACAAGAATGTTTTGGAATCGGACGTTCTCCGCGCCGTAAACGTTGCGTTTGACGCTGGGAAAACGAACGTCAAGCTCTATTTCATGGAGGGGCTTCCCACCGAGACCGATGAGGATCTTGCCGGCATCGGCGCACTCGCGGAACGCGTTGTGGACGCTTTCTACGAAAATCCAAACCATAGCCGCGGTCGTCGACCGCAGGTGACCGTGAGCGTCTCCTGCTTCATCCCCAAACCGTTCACACCGTTTCAATGGGAAGCGCAGGACACCATGGAGGAGCTTGCCCGCAAGCAAAAGGTGGTTGGCGACCACATCACCAACCGCCACATCCGCTATCAGCACCACGACGCAGAGGTCAGCCACATCGAAGCCGTTCTCGCCCGCGGCGACCGCCGCCTCTCGAAAGCGCTCGAACTTGCCTGCGCCGAAGGGTTCAAGTTTGATGCGTGGGACGAGTTTTTCCACTATGAAAAATGGCTGGACGTCATCCGCCGCGCGGGGCTGGATCCCGCCTTCTATTCCAACCGCCCGTTTGGGCTTGACGAGGTTCTCCCTTGGGATATCATCGACTGCGGCGTGACCAAGGAATTCTTTCTGCGGGAGCGGGAACGAGCCTACGCGGGTAAAACCACGCCGAATTGCCGGGAACAATGCAGCGGTTGCGGCGCGAACAGCCTCGGCGGCGACCGCGCGGTCTGCCCGCACGTCAAGGCACTCCCGCCCGAAAAGCCATCCGCCCTTCCCCCCGCCGAGATCCCGGATCGCCGCGCGGTTCTCTTTGGCTGGGCGAAGCTCGAAACGCCCAAAACCATCCGCATCAAATTCCGCAAGGTTGGCAGTCTGCAATACATCTCCCACCTCGATCTGCAGCGCACGCTGGCGCGTGTGTTGGTTCGCGCCGACATTCCCATGTGGTATACGCAAGGCTTCAACCCGCACGCAAAGGTCGTTTTCGGTCTGCCGCTCTCGGTTGGAACCGAGAGCGAATGCGAGTTCATCGACCTGCGCCTCGACCGGGATATTCCCCCCGCCGAGCTTCGCGCCCGTCTCAACCGCGAGTTGACTGCCGAAATGGAGGTTGCGGAGGCTTATGAACCGTCATCGAAATTCACCGACATCGCTTGGGCGCGGTATGAGATGATCCTGCGGTTTGCCGGCGCCGACCGCTCAACCGCCGAAAAGCTGCAATCGCTTTGGGCAACCCCCCCTTTGATAATGGTAAAAAAGACCAAATCCGGCGAAAAAGAGGTCGATATTACGCCGCTTGTCCGCGAGATCAAGGTCATCTATCATGACGACCGACCCGGCGAAATCCGCGTTCGCGCTTTGCTCTCCGCATCGGAAGGCTCCTATCTCAACCCCGAAATGCTGATTTCCGCCGCCAAGCGCGAGTTGGGCATCCTCTCGGGAGACCCTGCCGAAGAGGAATATTCCATTCTTCGGTCGCACGTCTACCTTGCCGACGGGGTCACGGAATTTCGGTAAGGAAAGAAAGTCCCTCAAAAAAGAACGCCCAAATTTTTGCTCGGTTCGTGTTGACAAACCAACCCATGAG
This sequence comes from Clostridiales bacterium, assembly GCA_918290775.1. Lineage (GTDB taxonomy): Bacteria > Bacillota > Clostridia > Oscillospirales > CAG-272 > UMGS1865. The sequence continues at coordinate 3,164 of CAKJZF010000034.1, forward strand.
CGGTATAATATTACATAAGGTTATTTCTGAAAGGATTCCATCGGTTATGGCAAAGAATGAAAAAATGGTGGAGCAGATCACGTCGATGGACGTTGATTTTGCGCAATGGTACACCGACGTTGTGAAAAAAGCGGAGCTTGCCGATTATTCGGGCGTTAAGGGCTGCATGGTCATCCGCCCCTACGGCTACGCGATTTGGGAGAACATTCAGCGCGATCTCGACAGTCGCTTCAAGGCGCTCGGTCATGAGAACGTCTATATGCCCATGTTTATCCCCGAAAGCCTGCTCCAAAAAGAAAAAGACCACGTGGAGGGGTTTGCCCCGGAATGCGCTTGGGTGACCGTTGGCGGAGAGAATCAGCTCTCGGAGCGTCTTTGCGTCCGTCCCACGTCCGAAACCCTGTTCTGCGAGCATTTCCGCAACGTGATCCAATCCTACCGCGATCTGCCCAAGCTCTACAACCAATGGTGCAACGTGGTTCGCTGGGAAAAAACCACCCGCCCCTTCCTGCGGACGTCCGAATTCCTTTGGCAAGAAGGTCACACGATGCATGAGACCGAAGAGGAAGCCCGCGCGGAAACCCGGCAGATGCTCGGCGTCTACCGCGATTTCTACGCCCAGTCCCTCGCTATTCCCGCCTACACCGGGCGCAAAACCGAGAAGGAAAAGTTTGCCGGAGCGGTTGAAACCTACACGATCGAACCGATGATGCACAACGGCGTTGCGCTTCAGGGCGGAACATCCCACTTCTTCGGCGACGGCTTTGCGAAAGCCTTCAACATCACCTTCACGGGGCGCGACAACACCGTCCGCTATCCCTTCCAGACCTCTTGGGGCGTGTCCACCCGCATGATCGGCGCGATCATCATGACGCACGGCGACGACAACGGCTTGATTCTTCCCCCTGCCGTGGCGCCGATTCAGGTGGCGATCATCCCGGTTGCACAGCATAAAGAGGGTGTTCTCGAGAAGGCTCGCGAGATCCGCGATCTGCTCGCGAAAAAATTCCGCGTCAAGCTCGACGACAGCGACTACTCTACGGGCTGGAAATTCAGCCAATACGAGATGAAGGGCGTTCCGCTTCGTCTTGAGATCGGTCCCCGCGACATTGAGAACAACTCCTGCGTTTTGGTAAGCCGCGTGACCCGCGAAAAGACCTTTATCAGTTTGGATCACCTTGTCGAATCGGTGGAAGAGGCGCTGCGCACCGTTCATGACGAGCTATACAACCGTGCGCTCGAAAACCAGAAGGCGCGTACTTACGAAGCGCATGACCGCGCGGAATTCCTCGACATCGCCGCGAACAAGTCCGGCTTCATCAAGGCAATGTGGTGCGGCGAGACGGCCTGCGAGGAAGAACTGAAGGATGTGACCGGCGGTGTGAAGTCCCGCTGCATCCCCGCCGATGAGGAGAACCTTTCTCAGGTCTGTGTCTGCTGCGGCAAGCCCGCGAAGCACATGGTCATTTGGGGAAGGCAGTATTGATCGCGTCAAAAAGCAAAAAGTGAATCGGTAAAAGGTATATTTTGCCTCCAAGTTTCATATCGTGTACCAAACACGAAAGAAACTCGGAGGCATTTTTCTATGTTTATCTATTCTTTACGCGCCAGCACCGTCAAGCTCGTTGGCGTTGTCTGCGTCGCCCTCACCGTTCTCATCACCCTCATCGCGTTTGTTCCAACCTATACATCCGGCACCGTCTCCCCCACCGCCGCAGATCAGACCGTCAGCTATTCCTACGATAAGATTCGCACCTCGGGAGACGCGGTCAACTTCCTCTCTCAATTCGGCTGGACGGTTGACCCCGAACCTGCCGAGGTGGAATCCGTGACCATCCCCGCCGAATTTGACAAGGTTTACGCCGCCTACAACGAGCTTCAAAAGGCGCAGGGACTGAATCTCGCCAAGTATAAAGGCAAAGAGGTCACCCGCTATACCTTCACCGTCACCAACTACGAGGGCTACGACGGAACCGTCCTTGCAAACGTTCTCGTCTACCGCAACCGCGTCATCGGCGGCGACATCTGCTCTGCCGACGTTTCCGGCTTCGTGCAGGGGTTTGAGAAGTAAAGGGCTGAAAGACCTTGAGAGGGGGAGCGGGGCTTTTCTTGAAAGAAAATGCCCCGCTCCCCCTCTCAAACGCTCCCCTTCACCCGAAAAGAACTTTGCATATATAACAATTTTTGACGACCCTTGATCGTCTCTCTCTTTCTGACCCCGCGATTTTTCTTTTTCGGGGGTGGTGTTTGCGGAGGGGCGCTTTTTCTTTCCATAAAGAAGAAGCGCCCCTCCGCAAGGTCTTTTTTGCTTTTTTCAAAAGTTGGCACACAGTGGCACAAATGGCACGGTTTGGCACTCGGAATAGTGGTAGGATATGGTTGCACGGAAGGAAACCGGGGCTTGACGGAAAGGAGGTGTTGCGGCGATGAAAAAAGAATCGCCCGAAGATGCCGCCGAAAACGGTCGGCTGGAAAAGCTGATCCGTCGGTATCTCGAATTCTGCCGTTCCGAATCGGACGGCAAAAAAGTCGGTCGGTTTCCCAATCTTGCCGGGTTTTGCCGTTGGCTGGGTTGCGGGGTTGACGCGATTGATCGGCTTCGCGTCTCCCATCCCGACGCGGCGGACTATCTCTGTGCTGTGATGGAGGACGAAGCTCTGAATTATCCCGTTCTTTCCCCAACGCTTGCCGTCGCCTATCTCAAGCGTCGGCTTGCCTACTCGGAAAAGCCTCTGCCCGCGGCATCTCAAACCGATTGCGGAGAGATGCGGTTGGTCTTTGAGCATGACATCGCCGAGGACGGCGCATGAGCGTCAGTCGTTCCCGCGTTTTGCGGGTGTCCGGCGTTCCGAACGCACAGCAGAAGAAGTTCTTCGCGTCCCGCGCTCGGTACACCGCCTATGGCGGCGCTCGCGGCGGCGGAAAGTCCTGGGCGTTGCGCCGCAAGCTCGCGGCGCTCTGCCTCCGCTACCCCGGCATTCGCTGTCTGCTGGTTCGCCGTTCCTACGCGGAGCTGCGGCAAAATCATGTGCTTCCCCTTCTCTCCGAGTTTGACGGTCTGATCACGCTTCACGAATCGGAAAAGCGCCTGACCTTCCCGAACGGAAGCAGTATCTCCCTCGGCTATTGCTCCTCCAACCGCGATGTTCTTCGCTATCAGGGGCAGGAATACGACATCATCGCCATCGACGAGGCAACGCAACTGAGCGAATATCAGTTTTCCATTTTCAAGGCCTGTCTGCGTGGCGTTGGTTCGTACCCCCGAAGGATGTACCTGACCTGCAACCCCGGCGGAATCGGGCACGCATGGGTCAAACGGCTGTTTGTCGATCGCGTTTTTCACGCGAACGAAAACCCCGATGACTATCGCTTCATCCCTGCCCGCGTCTACGACAACCCTGTCCTTCTCGCCGCCGACCCCGACTACGTCCGCCAGCTCGAAAGCCTGCCTCAAAAGCTCCGCGACGCTTGGCTGATGGGCAGGTGGGACGTGTTCGAAGGGCAGTTTTTCCCCGAGTTTCAACCTGATCTTCACGTCTGTTCTCCCCTTGCAATACCCGCCGAAATTCGCCGTTTTGCGGCTATGGACTATGGGTTCGATATGCTGGCGGCTCTGCTCATGGGAGCGGACAGAGACGGAAATCTCTTTGTCCTCCGGGAATTGTGTCAGCCCGGTCTGACGCTGCGCGAAGCGGGGGAAGCGGTTGCCGACCTCTGCCGGGGACAGGCGGTTGATTATGTGGTTGCCTCCCCCGACCTCTGGAACCGCAGACAGGACACCGGCAGAAGCGGCTTTGAGGTGATGCAGGCAGTTGTCGGAATGCCTCCGATGTCCGCCGCCGACAACCGGCGCGTTCCCGGCTGGCGCATCCTGCGGCAATACCTCTCGCCTCACGGCGGTCAATTCCTTCGCATCTGCGAGGAATGCCGGGAGTTGATCCGCTGTCTGCCCGCCCTGCTCTGCGACAGCGAACGCCCCGAGGACGCGTCGGACGAGCCGCACGCCGTGACGCACGCGCCCGAAGCGCTGCGCTACGCCGTAATGAGCCGCTACGGGAGCTACCGACCTTCTGAAGAACCCGACCGCAATTTTCGTTTTGCAACCGTTCCAAAACACCGACTGCTCTGATCTTCCGCCATGCGGATCGGCGGTTGGCGGAGCGTTTCCCCGCGATTCCTTCCGTGCCTTGCGGGGCGCTCCGAAATTCTCACAGAAAGGAGAACGATCAACATGGCAAAAATCAATCCCAAAAAGGCGTTTGAACGCCTCTCGGCGGATGGCTTCGGCGGTATTCGTCATTCCTCGGCGCTCACGGGTGAAAGCGCCGCTCAAATGCGCAATTTCCGCATCCTCTCCGACGGATCTCTCGAAAAGCGAAACGGGATGACCACCCTCTATCAGCTCGACGGCACCATTCGCGCCGCCTGGCAGGGCACGCTGAACGACTGTAACTACTTTGTGGCGGTTGCCGGCAATCGCGTTTACGTGAAAAGCCCGTCCGACACGGAGCCGACGGTCAATTATCTCCTGCAAACCGGGGAAGGTCCCGTCTGCTTCGCGCAAACGAACGATCAGCTCTATCTCTTTGACGGTGACAACATCTACCGTTACTCTACGCTTGCCGATTCTTTCACCATCGCCTACGGCTATGCCCCTCTCTACGGTGACAACTGGCACCCGACGCAGCTCGGCGACGTGAACGAACCGCTCAACATGATCTACCCCCGCATCCGCATCCGCTATCTCAACAGCGTTGGTTCCACCACCTTCACCCTGCCCTTTGCGGCAAGCTCGATCGACCGCATGGATGTGGACGGAACGGTGATCACCAACTACAACTTCACCCAATACAGCAACACCTTCACCATCCCCTCCTCGCAAGCGCACGGCGTTCTCACCGTTGCGGTCACGCTCTCCTCGTTCTTCAGTCGCCGGTCGGAGATCTCGCGGGTCAACCGCGGGTTCGTCTATCACAACGCGTCCCGCGAAACCCTGCTTCTCTACGGCGGTTCCGGCGGCTACCGCGTCTACAATTCCGCTCCCGTGACCGCCGAAATGCTGGAGGACTGCGCCGCCTACTACCCGAACAGCTCTGACCCGCTCTATTTCCGCTCTGACTGCGGCTTCTACATCGGAGACGCGCAACACCCCATTCATGCCCTCTGCCGCGATCGCAACCGCATTCTCGCGCTGAACGACAGCACGGTTTGGGCGCTCGAATATGCCGGCGACGACCTGGTCTGCTACCCCTTGGAGGGCGGCGTTGGCTGTTCCTCTCCCGGCGGTCTCGCGCTCTGCGGAAACGACACGGTCGTTCTGCATGAAAGCGGAGTATTTCGCCTCGATTTTCCATCCGGCGCGTCCGACATCTGCGTTGCGTCCTCGCTTGCGGACGGCGTATCCGAGATGTTTCCCGCCTCGCTTCTGCAAAACGGACTGCTCGCTTGGTTCCCCGATCGGAATGAGCTTTGGCTCCGCGATCCGACCGAGACCGAAGAAGGACTGGTTTGGATCCGTAGCGCAGAACGCCGCGAATGGTGTTGTTTTGACAACATCTATGCCACCGCTTTCTTCGAGCTGGACGGGCGGATCGGGTTCGGCACGTCGGACGGGCGTCTAGTCTTTCCCGACAAGGATGCCGATGCCGACGACGGGCAGCCCATTACCGCGATCTACCGCAGTCATTTCGTTGCCTTTTCCCATCCCGAGGTTCCGAAGCGGGCATACCGGATGACCCTTTGCGCCGATACGGGCGGCGCAACGCTGACCGTGACCGCCGAAACCGATGCGCACAGGCGCACGTTTTGGGCAATCGGTCAAGCGTCGGACAAGCCCGAATACTTTGACTTCCGCGTAGCCGACGGGCGATTCCGCTTCCTCCGCTACCGCATTGAGGTTACGGGCAAGGTTCGCACCCGGATCTATCGCCTTTCGGTGTTCGCAAACCCGTGAACACGAAGGCGTTTCTATCAGAGATTTCATACACGGAGGTACTATGAACGACCACACCACCACTCCCGCCTGGCAACTCTATGAGTCCGGCTTGGAGTACAACCGAAAGATCAATCTTTATGAAACCGTCCGTCGGAACGAGCGATTTTACCGGGGTGAACAATGGGACGGAATCGAACGAGATCTCCCCCGTCCCGTTTTCAATCTGGTTCGCCGAATTGTGGACTATCTCGTTGGCGCGATCACGCCCGTAAATCTCTCCATCCGCTATACCGACGAACGTCTCCCCTACCTGGAGAACGCCGCTCTGCGCGAGAATGTCTCCCGCGGTCTACAGCTTCTCGACAGCAACGCCGCCTACCGTTGGAAATCCGACCGCATGAATGAGGTCGCCTCGCGTGCTCTGCTGAACGCCGCCATCTCAGGCGACGGGGTGTTCTACTGCTGGTGGGACGCCTCGCAGGATCGCGGTCAGCCGTTTGCAGGGGATATCCGCACCGATGTGATTGACAGCGGCAACCTGTTTGTGAGCGACGTCAACTGCACGGATCTGCAGGCACAGGATGATATTCTGCTCGCGGGTCGCGCCACCGTCGATTCCCTTCGCCGCGAGGCGTTGGAAAACGGCGCCAGCGAAAAGGATCTCGCCCGCATTCTGCCCGATGACGGTGACGTTACCATCCCCGAACGGACCGGCTCGGATAAGGCGACCTATCTGATTCATTTCTTCCGCGAAAACGGAGAGGTCATCTTTGAAAAGTCCACCCGCTCCTGCCTGATCCGCCGCGCTCCGACGGGACTTCGGTTCTATCCCGTCGCCTATTTCAATTGGTCGCCGCGCAAGGGATCCTACCACGGATCCTCCCCGATCAGCGAACTGATCCCGAACCAAAAGTACATCAACGCCGCCTACGCCCTTGTGATGAAGCACATGAACAACACCGCGTTTTCCAAGGTCGTCTACGATAAGTCCCGCATTCCCGAATGGTCCAACGAGGTTGGCGAGGCAATTGCGGCGGTTGGCGGCGGAGACGTTTCCGACGCGGTTTCGGTTCTCGGGACAGGGCAAATGCAAGAGGGCTACCTCGAGCTGATTGAAAGCGTGATCGAGACGACCAAGAGCTTGATGGGCGCCACCGATTCGGCGCTCGGCGACGAACGCGCCAACAACACCAGCGCCATTTTGGCGCTTCGCGAGGCATCCATGATCTCCCTGCGGCAGGTGAGCGCCCGCTTCTCCCGCTGCCTCGGCGAGCTTGCCTCGATTTGGGCGGATATGCTCTGCGCCTATTGCCCGCCCGAGCGTCTCCTGCCCGTTACCGAAAACGGCGTCGTGACTGCCCACCGCGTGGACTACCGTCTGCTCTCACGCGAACTGCTCCGCGCAACCGCGGAATGCGGAGACACCACCCGCTTTACGCCGTCCGCCACCGTAACCCTGCTCGGTGAACTGCTCTCGGGCGGTCACATCACCGTTCGTCAATACCTGCAATACCTTCCCGACGGCTGTATCGCCGATCGCGAGGCGCTTTTGCGGGAACTGAATCCGGAAGGAGGAGAGGTGAACGATGGATGAAGAAGAATTGGCTCTACCAACTGCGGATCCGTCTGCTTTGGTTCCTGAGGAACCGATTGAGGCAGAAGAACGCACAGCCGGAAACGGAACGGACGACCCCTTGGAAACTTCTGAGGTCCCTGCTGATCCGCTCGGCGCAGATCCTGCATCTGATTCGCCTGCTGATCTCCCTGATCAAGCGGAATTGGGGCAACTCCGCGAAGAGCTGACCCGCCTGCGGGACGAACTTCGCGAAACGCGCGATTCACTCCTTCGCCGCGAAGCCGATCTCGCCGAGTTTCAAGATCTCTATCCCGAAATATCGCTCTCGTCGCTCCCGGACTCCGTTTGGGAGGACGTTCGCCGCGGGATCCCTCTCACAGCCGCGTTCGCTCTCTCGGAACGCCGCCGCATCCGAACCGAAGAAAAAGCCGACGCTGTCAACCGCGCCAATCGCGCGGCAAGCGTCGGTGCGGTCGGCGGTGAAGCGTCCGGCTTCTTCTCGGCGCGTGAGGTACGCGCCATGTCCCCCGCCGAGGTGCGGGCAAACTACAACCAAATCATGCTCTCCATGCCGAAATGGCATTGAACAATTTTATTAACGAAAGGAATCTAAAACTATGGCTATCAGCAATTTCATTCCCACCGTCTGGAGCGAAGCGCTCCTGCATTCCCTGCGCAAAAAGTACATCGCCGTTGCAAACTGCAACCGCGAGTTTGAGGGCGAGATCCGCGAAAAGGGCAGCTCCGTGAAGGTCTGCGGCGTTGGAAACGTCACCGTTTCCAACTACACCAGAAACACCAATATGTCCTCTCCCGAAACCCTTTCCGACAACGCCCGCGAACTGACGATCAATCAGGCAAAGTACTTCAACTTCCAAATTGACGACATCGACCGCGCGCAGAGTATGCCCCGCCTGATGGAAGCCGCGATGGCAAACGCCGCCGACGCGCTCGCCAACGAAGCGGACAAGTATGTCTACGGTCTTTACACCGACGTCACCTACACCGTCACCAACGAAGACGCCACGCCTCAGAACGTGATTGATACCCTTCTTGCCGCACGTACCCGCCTCTACAAGCAGAACGTCAGCAACGCCGACGACATCGTTTTCGAGGTCTCTCCCGAGATCGGCGAGATGTTGCTCAAGGCAAAGGTTGATCTCTCCTCCGATAACACCGAATCTCTTGAAGCCGGTTGCATCGGAAAGATCGCCGGCTGCAGCGTGTATGTTTCCAACAACATTCAGGTCACCGGCGAGGAAGATGGCAACGCGCACCACTGCTTGGCGCGGACACGCCGCGCCATTGCTTTTGCGGAGCAGCTCTCCGAGATCGATGCCTACCGCCCCGAGCTTCGGTTTGCCGACGCGGTCAAGGGTCTGCACCTCTACGGCGCCAAGATCTTCTATCCGCAAGAGATTGTCCACATGAATTTCATTGTGGTTGAGGAATAATCGGAGGTGTTGACCGTGACCAATCGGGATATCTTCAACGCCGCCGTCTATCTTGCCGGCGAAACGGTACCGGCGGGCAACGCGGATTATGAGATTCGTTCGGCTTCTCTGCTCGCGCTCATTTATACCGAGTGCGCCGCGCTCGACGCCGCGTACCGCTCCGCAAACGGATTGGACGCCGACGAACAGACCCCTCGCGTTTCGGTCAGTCTTTCTGATCCCTTCCCGCTCTGCGAGGTATTCTCGGCGCCCGCCGCTTATGCGCTTGCCGCTCTGCTGACGCTGGACGAGAACGCGGAACTCTCCAAAACGATGGATCTTCGCTTCTCCTCTCTGATCGAGCAGATTCGCCGCGGCATTCCCGCCGCGACCGAACCGATCACCGACATCTACCGGCTGTTCTGATCGCGCGATAAGCGCAGGGGGGGATAAAAAAGTCTGCGACTTTTTTATCCCCCCTTTTTTTCATTTCTGAAATTCGACCGCCGCGGCAACCAAACTGTGATTTCTCGGCGCAATCGAGATGCGATCCCAATCCTCGGCGCTCCCTTCATACTGCACGTTTTTCAGGTAGACGCATTTGTAAAACGCCATTTCCGGAATGGTTGCCACGCTCGCCGGAATGACCGCCGGATTCCCTGCCCGCATGGGCGGATACTGGATCAAAACCCGACGGTCGGCTGTGAACAGTACCCCTCCGACGTCGCAATAATACGCGTTGTCCGCGCTGACCGAGATGTAGACCAAATTGGGGCAATCCGCAAACGCCAGCGATCCGATCTCCCGTACCGTGGCAGGGATCTGAACCGCCGTGACCGATTCGCAGCCCAAAAAAGCACGCTGGGAAACACGCACCACCCGCTCCCCGGCAGGTGACGTTTCCGGGATGATGACGCACGCGTCGCGAAAATTCCCGATTCCCGCAACCGTGCAAGTACCGTTTCCGAGACTTTCATAGAGCAATCCGTTCCGCTCGGGCGATTCGGTTTCCGGCTCCGGCGCGGTACTTTCCGTCTCGCTTGCCTCTTTGCTGTCGGTTTCCGCGTCCGCTTGAACCGGGCGATCGGGTGCACTCCCCTCCTCCGACTCCCGCGATCGGGCGTCGGTTGCTTCGAGAACGCTTGTCCGAACGGTGGAGAGACTGATGACCGTAACCGTGAGCGCGACCACGATGGCAAACAGCACCGCCGTTGCCACCGCGAGCAATTGATTCTGTGCTCTCATGCAAGGAATCCTCCTATGCCGTTTTCTTCATCTTATCACATCCCGCCATCGTTTGCAAACGGTTTCGGTCGGGCGGAAGTGACGGTTTCCCGCCCGGGTCGACAGACTTCGCGGCGACGCGGCGACTTTTCCGGCGAAACGCATCCCCAACGGACGAAAACCGACGAACGGTTTTTGCGCTGTCCGGGAATATTTCACGCGCCCCTTGCAAAAGCGTGCAAAATGTGGTAGAATGAAGAAAACAACCAAGGGGGAATCGCGGATGGTTCGGATCGGTTCGGTAACTTTGACGCACGGCGTTTGTCTCGCGCCGCTCGCCGGCGTAAGCGATTACGCGTTTCGTTCGCTGGCGCGTCGGTTCGGCGCGGAATACACCGTGAGCGAAATGGTATCCGCAAAGGCGCTCTGCTATGAGCAAGCCTGCC
>CAKJZF010000035.1 GCA_918290775.1 Clostridiales bacterium
GTTCCGACGGCGGTGCCGCCGAGGGCAAGGTTCAGAAGCCCGTCCGACGACTGACGGATCGCGTCGAGCGAACGCTCCGCCATGCCGCGCCAGCCGGAGATTTCCTGAGAGAAGGCGATCGGAACGGCGTCCTGCAGGTGCGTCCGGCCGATGGTCACAACGCCGGCGTTTTCGGCTTCCAAACGGCGGAAGGCGGCGATGAGCGACTCCAGCGCGGGGATCAGACGGTCGCGCAGGGAAAGATAGGCGGAGATATGCAAGGCGGTGGGGAAGGTGTCGTTGGAGCTTTGCGACATATTCACGTGGTCGTTGGGGTGCAGGAGCTTTTTGCCGGCAAGCTCGTTGCCGCGGTTGGCAATGACCTCGTTGACGTTCATATTGCTCTGCGTGCCGCTCCCGGTCTGCCAGACGACGAGCGGGAAATGACCGTCCAGCTTGCCGGACAGCATCTCATCGCAAACGCGGGCGATCAGGGCGGCGCGTTCGGGGTCGAGCAGACCGAGCGAGCGGTTGGTTTGGGCACAAGCCTTTTTGAGAACGGCAAACGCGCGGAGAACGGGAAGCGGCATCCGCTCCTCACCGATGCGGAAATTTTCAAGACTGCGCTGGGTCTGCGCCGCCCAGTAGCGGTCGGCGGGGACGCGCATTTCGCCCATGCTGTCGGTTTCGATTCTGTCATTCATCAGGATCAGCCTCCCGGATTCCCAAGGATTGTTTCCTTTATTTTACCATATCTCTCCCCGAAAATCAAGACCGCACGCGACGGTTTTCGGATTTTTTCGCGCCGGACAGAACCGCGGAACCGACTTTTCGGGAATCCGCCGAACCAACCGGTTGTCAAAATCAACAAAACAATAGTTAGCAACCGCTAACGAGTTGTGACTTCAAACAAACTTTGAAAAAACGGTTGACAAACGCAAGGGAGCGTTGTATAATAGGTCGTAGTTAGCAGGAGCTAACCAAAAAACACTCGCCGCCGAACGGGGAAAACGTCCCCGGAAGGGCGCGAAAGACGCAGGAGGAAGATTCCTATGATGCCGTTGATTCTGGCCCCGGAAGGGGAAGAACAGATCATCAAAAAAATCGGCGGGAGCGCGGAGGTTCGTCAGCATTTGGCGGACATCGGGTTCAACGTCGGAAGCGCGGTCACGGTAATCACAACGTTATCGGGCAACGTGATCGTGAAGGTAAAAGAGGCGCGTATCGCGATCAGCCGCGAAATGGCGCAGAAGATTATGGTCTGAAAACAGTGAAGGAGGAGAAGAGATGAAAACGCTCAAAGATGCGAAAATCGGCGAAACGGTTACGGTTGCGAAGCTGAACGGGGCAGGCGCTGTGAAGCGTCGGATCATGGACATGGGCATCACCAAAGGGGTTGAGATCTATGTCCGCAAGGTGGCTCCGCTCGGAGACCCCATCGAGGTCACGGTGCGCGGCTACGAACTGTCGTTGAGAAAAGCGGACGCCGAAATGATTGAATTGGCATAACCAACCCCGTTTGACGGTTGTATTTTTCGAAAAGGAGATCAAAAAGGTTTTATGGAACAGAACATCCGAATCGCCCTCGCGGGCAACCCCAACTGCGGCAAAACCACCCTGTTCAATGCGCTGACAGGTTCCAACCAGTTTGTCGGCAACTGGCCGGGCGTGACCGTTGAGAAAAAGGAAGGAAAGCTCAAAAAGCACGACGGCGTGATCGTTACCGACCTTCCCGGCATCTATTCGCTCTCGCCCTACACGCTGGAAGAGGTCGTGGCACGCGAATACCTGATCGGGGAAAGACCCGACGCGATCCTCAACATCGTGGACGGAACCAACCTCGAGCGCAACCTCTACCTGACCACCCAGCTCACCGAGCTTGGGATTCCGGTTGTGGTGGCGATCAACATGATGGACGTTGTCAAGAAGAACGGCGACGTAATCAACACGCAGGAGCTTTCCCGCGCGTTGGGCTGCAAGGTCGTTGAGATTTCGGCGCTCAAAGGAACGGGCATCACCGAGGCGGCGGAGCTTGCCATCGACGCCGCGAAGAACACCAAAACCGTTCCGCGGCATTCCTTCAGCGGTACTGTCGAGCACGCGCTGGCGCACATTGAGGAGGTCACGGTTCATCATCTTCCCGAGGAGCAGCAGAGATGGTATTCCATCAAGCTCTTCGAGCGCGACGAGAAGGTTCTCGCGGCGCTCAACCTGCCCCCGGAGACGGTGGATCACATCGAGCAGGACATCAAACGTGTGGAAACCGAGCTGGACGACGACGCGGAGTCGATCATCACCAATGAGCGGTATATCTACATCGGCGGCATCATCAAGGGCTGCTACAAGAAAAAGAACGCCAAAAAACTGACCGTTTCGGACAAGATCGACCGCGTTGTCACCAACCGGTGGGCGGCGCTCCCGATCTTCGCGCTGATCATGTTTCTCGTCTACTTCATTTCGGTCACAACCGTCGGCGCACTCGCAACCAACTGGGCAAACGACGGTCTGTTCGGCGACGGCTGGCATATGTTCAATATCGGCAAGGGCAAGTACGAAGCGGCGATGGAAGAATACTTCGGCGATTCGCTCAAGACCGACGCGGGCGTTTTGGCGTTCAACACCGTCAAAGCCGCCGAGGCGGAGAATGTGACCGGCGCGGGCGACGTTGCCGACGCGATGGAAAAGGTTGATCAGGGCGCTTTCGACGAAGCGTACGGGTTCTATGGCGGATCTTTGGAGAAAGCCGGATTTGGAATTTCCGATTATTATGAAACCTACTTCGGAGAGGACGCCGACGTTCCCGATCCCGCCGACTACGGCGCGTGGGTTCCCGGCATCCCGGTTTTGATCGGTTGGTTCCTTAAGGCGATCCATACGCCCGAATGGCTTTCCAGCCTGATTTTGGACGGTATCATCGGCGGCGTCGGTTCGGTGCTTGGCTTTGTTCCCCAAATTTTCGTTCTGTTCATTCTGCTCGCGTTTCTCGAAGCCTGCGGCTATATGGCGCGTGTGGCGTTCGTGCTGGACCGGATCTTCCGCCGGTTCGGGCTCTCCGGGAAGTCCTTCATCCCGATGCTCATCGGCTCCGGCTGCGGCGTCCCCGGTATTATGGCGTCGAGGACGATTGAAAACGAACGCGACCGCCGCATGACCATCATGACCACAACCTTCATTCCCTGCGGCGCGAAGCTGCCGATCATCGCTCTGATCGCCGCGGCGCTGTTCCGCGGCGCGTGGTGGGTTGCGCCCTTGGCATATTTCATCGGTATTGCCGCCGTCATCGTTTCGGGCATCATCCTGAAAAAGACCAAGATGTTTGCCGGCGATCCCGCTCCGTTCGTCATGGAGCTTCCGGCTTACCACTGGCCGACGGTCGGCAACGTTCTCCGCTCCATGTGGGAGCGCGGCTGGTCCTTCATCAAGAAGGCGGGAACCATCATCCTGCTCTCCTCGATCGTCATTTGGCTCGGTTCCACGCTCGGCTGGGAGGACGGTAAGTTCCTCTGGAGCGCCGACCTCGAGCTGACCGACAGCATTCTCGGACATATCGGAAACGCCTTCAAGTGGATCTTCTTCCCGATCGGCTTCGGCTCGGGCGACGAAGGAATTGCCGCCACGATCGCGACCGTCATGGGCTTGGTTGCAAAGGAAGAGGTTGTGGGTGTGTTCGGCGTGCTCGACTTTGTGGACATCGGACGCCTCGCCGGCTTCTCGTTCCTCGTGTTCAACCTGCTCTGCGCTCCCTGCTTCGCGGCAATCGGCGCGATCAGACGCGAGATGAACAGCTCCAAGTGGACTTGGTTTGCCATCGGCTATCAGTGTGCGCTGGCGTACGCCGTGTCGCTGATGATCTATCAGTTCGGATCGCTCTTCTCGGGTCATTTCAAAGCGTATAACGTCCCGTGGTTCCTCGCGGCGATCGCGGTGCTGGGCGGACTGATCTATCTGCTCTTCATCAAAAAATACCACGAATCCAACAAACTCACGCTCGACGTGAAAACGAGATAATAATAACGAACGCATTCCCGCCAAAGGAGGATTTTGAAAAGATGTTTGCGTGGCTTGGTCATAACATCGGCTGGCTGTTGGTGCTTGCCGGGCTGATCGGGATGGTTGCCGCGATTGTCGCGCGCATGATCCGCAACCGGCGAAGCGGAAGATCCTCCTGCGGGGGGACCTGCGCGGGTTGCGCGGGCTGCTGCCATGCGGCGGCTTGCCCGACCGCGCAGGGAAAAACGAAGAAATGAGCGGGTTGGGGGAGGCGCATCCGCGCCGCCCCCGGCAAGCCCGATAAGGTTAGCAAAAGCTAACTTTTTAGGACGGAAAGGAAACATCATGGCAATTGTGGAATTGAAGAACGTCAGTCGGGTTTACGGCGTGGGGGAACACGCGCTCCGTGCGCTCGACGGCGTGAATCTGGATTGGAAGAGGGAAAGTTTGTGGTGATCCTCGGTCCGAGCGGCGCGGGGAAGAGTACCCTGCTCAACCTGCTCGGCGGCTTGGACAGCCCCACTGAGGGGCAGATTCTGGTGGAGGGGAAGGACATCGCGGGGCTTTCGGGCAACGAACTGGCGGAATACCGCGCCTCGTGCGTCGGGTTTGTGTTCCAATTCTACAACCTCATTCCGACCCTGACCGTGCGCGAGAACGTGGCGCTGGTCAGGGAGATCGCGAAGGACGCGCTCTCCCCGGAGCAGATGTTGGCGGAGGTCGGACTTTCCGACCATCTGAACAACTTTCCCGCCGAACTTTCGGGCGGGGAACAGCAGCGGGTCTCGATCGCGCGTGCGCTCTGCAAGAACCCGAGGAGCCTTTGGATGAGAAAACGCTGCGGCAGGCGATCGCGGACACGGGCTACACCGTGACTTCCGTCACCACCGCGCCCTACGAAAAGAAGGGCTTTTTCTCCTCTCTCTTCGGCAAATAACGGATTGCTTCGCGGCGGGGCGATTTTTCTCCCGCCCCGCCGCAGTCCGATCCACGGTTTGCTTTGTTCGCGCAAATAACAGGAGGGCGCCAAAAA
>CAKJZF010000036.1 GCA_918290775.1 Clostridiales bacterium
ATAATTACGGGCATATTATGTCACACGGCGGACTGATCGATATTCTGTATATCGGCGTCAAAGCCGGCATCTATCCCTGCCTGATCTTCATCGGCATCGGTGCGATGACCGATTTTACCCCCCTGATCTCCAATCCCAAAAGCCTGCTGATCGGAGCGGGCGCACAGCTCGGTGTGTTCGTGGCGTTTGGGGGAGCGTTGCTGTCGGGACAGTTTCTCGGTGTGGAAGCCGCGTCAATCGGCATCATTGGCGGCGCGGACGGTCCGACCGCCATCACCGTTACCAAAACGCTTGCTCCCGCGCTTCTCGGCGCGATCGCGATCGCGGCGTATTCCTATATGGCGCTGATCCCGATGATCCAACCTCCTATCATGAAGCTCCTGACCACCCAAAAGGAGCGCAAGATCCGCATGACCGCTCTGCGGAAGGTCTCCTTCGTTGAGAAGTTGATTTTCCCGGTGCTGGTCACGGCGATTGTCGGGTTGATTGTCCCGTCGGCGCTGGTGCTGATCGGATGCCTGATGTTTGGTAACCTGCTCAATGTTTGCGGAGTGACCGAGCGGCTCTCCAAGACGGTTCAGAACGAGTTGATGAACATTGTCACCGTGTTTTTGGGGATTTCGGTCGGCGCAACGGCGGTGGCGTCGAATTTCCTGAAGCTTGAAACCCTGCTGATTATCGCGCTGGGTCTGATCGCTTTCGCAATCTCCACGACCGGCGGGCTTCTCACGGCAAAGATCATGTGCAAGCTCACGGGCGGAAAAATCAACCCGCTTATCGGTTCTGCGGGCGTTTCCGCAGTTCCGATGGCGGCGCGCGTCAGCCAAAAAGTGGGTCAGGAAGAGGACCCCGGAAACTTCCTGCTCATGCACGCAATGGGACCCAACGTGGCAGGCGTGATTGGTTCGGCTGTCGCGGCGGGCATTCTGCTTTCCTATTTCCATTGACCGTATTTTCAGATTATGCTTAAATTAATATAATTAAAGAAAGGGACTTACTATGAAAATCTTATTCCAAGGGGACAGCATTACGGATGCAGGTCGAGACAAACGAAACTACCATCAAATGGGGAACGGTTACCCAAAATACGCGGCAGAAGCGATCTCTGAAAACTTTCCAGGTGTTGATTTCGAGTTTATCAATTTGGGAATAGGCGGAAACCGCACCGATCAACTCTTCGATCGTTTGTATGCGGACGCAATCGCACTCCAACCGGACGTTATCTCGATCCTGATCGGAATCAATGACATTTGGCATCGCTACATGGCAGGACGGGTTGAAACCACCGATGAGCAGATCGCATGCAATTATCGAGCAATTTTGGAACACATCCGCAAGCAAACCAACGCAAAAATCGTGATGCTCGCACCGTATTTGCTCGATTGTGAAGATAAAGATCCGATTCGCGAGGACCTGAAAACCGTTCTGCCCATCATCCGCGGACTTGCGGACGAATATGCGGACGTTTACATCCCGCTTGATCGGATTTTCGAGGAAGCCCTCAAAACCCAACCTGAGCCGATGTATTATTCCGGGGACGGCGTGCATCCGAACATCAACGGAGCAAAATTCATCGGGCAACGATATGCGGAGTATGTGAAAGATTTAATCCAATCCGTTTTATAACAGAGGTTTTACAATGGCAAACGTAAAAATCACAGAAACGGTATTGCGTGATTCGCATCAATCGCTGATTGCAACGAGAATGACCACGGAGGAGATGCTCCCCATCCTCGAAACGATGGATCAGATCGGCTATCATTCCTTGGAAGCATGGGGCGGAGCGACCTTCGACGCTTGTATGCGCTTTCTCAACGAGGATCCGTGGGAGCGGTTGCGCAAGATCCGCGAGCGCGTGAAAAAGACGAAGCTCCAGATGCTTTTCCGCGGGCAGAATATCCTCGGTTACCGCCATTATTCGGATGACGTTGTGGAGTATTTTGTTCAGAAGTCAATCGCAAACGGCATCGACATCATCCGCATCTTCGATGCGCTGAATGATCCCCGCAACCTCAAAACGGCGATCAACGCCACCAAGAAGGAAGGCGGACACGTTCAGGCAGCGTTCTCCTACACAACAGGACCCGTCTATACGCTCGATTATTATTCCGCCTATGCCAAACAGCTTGAAGAGATGGGCGCGGATTCCATCTGCATCAAGGACATGGCGGGGCTTCTCAAGCCCTACGACGCGTATGATTTGGTGAAGGCACTCAAGGAGACGGTCAGAATCCCGATCCAACTGCATACGCACTATACCTCCGGGCTTGCATCCATGACATTGCTGAAAGCAGTCGAAGCGGGTGTTGACGTGATCGACACCGCGATCTCGCCGATGGCAATGGGGACCTCGCAGGCGCCGACAGAATCCATCGTTGCGGCTTTGGCAGGAACCGAATATGACACCGGCATTGACCTTGCCGCGCTGGATCAGATTACCAAATACTTCACGCCTTTGCGCGAAAAATATCTCAAAAACGGTTTGCTGAATCCGAAGGCGCTCAAGGTAGACGTCAACGCGTTGCGCTATCAGGTGCCGGGCGGAATGCTCTCCAATCTGATGAGCCAGTTGGCACAGGCGGGCAAATCGGATAAACTGACCGAGGTGCTCGAGGAGGTGCCGCGCGTCAGAGCCGACGTCGGGTATCCCCCGTTGGTCACGCCGTCCTCGCAGATCGTGGGCACACAGGCGGTGTTCAACGTGATCATGGGCGAGCGGTATAAGACCACAACCAAAGAGTTCCGCGGCATCGTGAAGGGCGAGTACGGGAAAACGCCCGTGCCGATTGATCCCGCATTCGTCAAGAAGATCATCGGCGATGAAGAACCGATCTCCTATCGCCCTGCGGATGCACTCAAGCCGGAGCTGGAGCAACTACGCGCCGAAATCGCACCTTATCTGGAGCAGGACGAGGACGTTCTCTCCTACGCGCTTTTCCCCGAGGTCTCCAAGAAATTCTTTGAGTACCGCAAGGCAAAGAAATACGGCATCGACGCAGAGCACGCGGACGCACAGAACGGTATCCACGCGGTCTGAACCGGGCAACAAAGAGAGCGCACCGACCCAAGGTCGGTGCGCTCTCTTTGTCGATTCTGGAATTTGCCGTTATTGCGCGGCTTCCGCGTCGCCGAGAATCTGATTCATATATTCGCTGAACGAGATGCCGTATCGTTGCATGAATAAGTCGTCGAGCCGCTGTGCAATGGCGCCGTTCGGATTGTTGGAAACCGCAATTCCAATATAAATGACAAACCCGATGAAGATCAAGGTCAGTACAACACAAATGATTCCGACCACAAGTCCCGCAATGGCAACGCCCTCCATTTTGCCGCTTCTCTTTTTGGAGATCAGAGCAAATACAATGGAAAGAATGGCGGGGATCAGGTTGATGCAGCAACAACCGAGAAAAACAAGCACAATGGAGGAAACGGCAAGGATCAGGGAAGTTACCGCCATATTGTGACCGTTCTTGGCAGGTGCACCGAGGTTGACGGGCGGCATACCGCCGTTGACATCGCTGCCGTCATTTTGAGGCTGGTAATCATAATTCATAGAATCATCCTCCCATATCAGGTTTCATTTCATGATAACACGATTATTCTACCACGAATTGGCTCTTTTTTCAATCATTTTGGCAAAAAAACTTTTCAAACGGAACATTTTATGATAAAATAGAGTGGAAATTGCATGAGAGGAGGGAAAACGGTGTGGCAATCAGGCGGACATCGTTGATTTGGTTTGCCGGACTTCATGTGGCGGCGGGACTTACGGTCGTGCTGTTTCCGTTTTTTCGCGTTGGCGCAACAGCGGTTTTCTCTGTCATCCCGGTTTGCATCCTGCATGATTGGCTTCATATCTATTGCCCGCTCTGCGGGGGAACCCGAGCGGTGGATGCGATGCTGCATTTTCATTTTGATGATGCTCTGCGGTTTCATCCCGTGGTGGTTGCCGTGGCAGGGATCGCGGCGGTGTGGTATGTACTCGCGTGGGTACGGCTGTTTCGCGGGAAAACGCTGTTCGCTCCCATCCCAAAGCCGCTTTCCGTTGCGGTCAGCGTAGCATTGATCGGGTTTTGGATCGTTCGGAATGTGTTGCTGATCGGATTCGGCGTGGATCCCGTTGGTGATTTGGTCGGCTTTTGGCATTGAAGAATGAAAGCAAAAAAGTCTGTGCAAACTAATGCACAGACTTTTTTGACGAAATCGGAGGAAAAAAGCAATGCGCGTTTTGCACGTGATCAGCGATGAAAACATCGGAGGAGCCGGCGTTTTGCTGTTGAATCTGCTGCGGCATTTTGACCGGGAGCAGGTGGAGAGCGCGGTCGCGTTGCCGCGCGGAAGCAACCTGCGTGAGCGGGTGCTGGCGGAGGGCATCCCCGTTTTGGAATTGGACGCTTCCTGCGACCGCGTCAGGGTTTCCGCCGTGCGGGAGCTGACGAGGGCGATCGGTCGGGTGGATCCCGACATTGTTCACACCAATGCCGCCGTGAGCGCACGCGTGGCAGGGCGGCTTCACAGTAAGACTGTGGTTTACACCCGGCATTGCTGTTTTTCAACGGAGAATGACGATTCTCTTCCGATCCGCGTGGCAAAGGGGGCGGTCAACCGCCTGTTCTGCGACCGAGCAATCGCAACGGCGGAAGCGGCAGTCGCCGATCTGACGCGCAGCGGCATCCCCGAGGAGAAGATTACGGTGATCCCGAACGGTTGCGAACCGGTGCGGGAGGTGAGCGAGACGGAAAAAACGCTTTGGCGGGTTCGGCTGGGGATCCTCCCGTCGGATTTCTGCGTCGGCATTTGCGCACGGCTGGAACCGTGTAAGGGACACAGTGTATTTTTACGTGCGGCAAAAATGGCAAGTGATGTGATGCCGGAAGTTCCGTTTCGGTTCCTGATCATCGGGGATGGAAGCCTGCGACGCGAGCTGGAACGAACGGCAAGTTTGTTCGGGCTTGGCGACCGCGTAATTTTCACGGGTTTCCAAGCCGATGTTGCTCCCTTTTACAGGCTGTTGCGCGTTCACGTGAATTGCTCGGTTGGAACCGAGACTTCCTGCCTTGCCGTGAGCGAGGGGATGAGCGCGGGACTGCCCACCGTTCTTTCCGATTTTGGAGGAAACCGCGATATGATCGGGCATAGCGGAGCGGGGTACTGCGTCCCCGCGGGGAACGCGCCCGCGCTTGCCGAGGCGATTTGCCGCCTTGCGGCGCGTCCGGAACTGGCGGAGGCGATGGGGTGCAAAGCCCGCCGCCGTTATGAACAAAACTATACCGCCGACAGAATGACAAGCAAACTGACGGCGGTATATCGGGAGCTTTGCGCTCAAAAATGAAGAATATGGGACGCCACGGCGAAATAGATCATCAGCGTGACCGCGTCCACAATGGTGGTGATGAAGGGGCTTGCCATAACAGCCGGGTCAAACCCGAGACGTTTGGCGCCGATCGGGAGAAGCGCACCAACCAACTTTGCCACTACAATCGCGGCAAACACCGTGATACAGATGATCAGGCAGATTTGCAGGTTGTTTTGCATCGCGCCGTTTTCCAGCATGGTGGACGCTTTGAAATGAAAGTCCACGGCGAAGACCTTGAGGAAGGTCGCGGCGGCAATGGTCAAGCCGCAGAGTGCCGCCACGCGCACCTCTTTCCAGATCACGCGCAGAACGTCCCGCAGGTGGATTTCGCCCAGCGAGAGACCGCGGATGATGGTGACCGAGGTCTGCCCGCCGGCGTTTCCGCCGGTGTCCATGAGCATCGGGAAGAAGGCGGTCAGGATCGCGTAGGCGCCGATGGCTGTTTCATAGTGCGTGATGATGGTGCTTGTGAAGGTGGCGGAGACCATCAGGAGCAGGAGCCACGGGATTCGCTTTCTCCACGTCTCGAATACACCCGTTTTGAGGTAAGGCTTGTCGGTCGGCAAAATTGCCGCCATTTTTTCAATGTCCTCGGTTGCCTCGGCTTCCAAAACGTCCAAAGCGTCGTCAACCGTCACGATGCCGACCAAACGGTTTTCCTTGTCCACAATCGGGAGCGCAATCAAGTCGTAGTGCGAAATCATATTGGCAACGGTTTCCCGGTCATCCTGCGTGTGTGCGAAAATGACATTCGGGTTCATGATGTCGCCGATGATCTGATCAGGCTCGGAGAAGAGCAGTTGCTTGAGCGGAACCACACCCTCCAACACACGGGAAGCATTAGTGACGTAGGCAACGTAAACCGTCTCCTTGTCGATACCGGTTTTGCGGATGTGTTCAATCGCTTTGGCGCAGGTCATGGTTTTGGTCAGGTCGATGAATTCGCTGGTCATCACGCTTCCCGCGCTGTCCTCGGGGTAGGCGAGGAAGCGGTTGATCTCGGCGCGGGTCGCAGGGGTCGCGTTCTTCAGAACCCGCTTGACAACATTGGCGGGCATCTCCTCCAACATATCCACCGCGTCGTCCACATAAAGTTCTTCAAGGATTTCGTTGACTTCGCGATCGGAGAGCGCACTGACCAATCGGGTTTGCAGATCCGGCTCCAACTCCGCGAAAATCGCGGCGGCGGAGTCCTTTTTCAGCATTCGGAACAGAACGGGGGCGCGATGCTCGGGAAGCTGCGCCAAAAACTCGGCGGCGTCAACGGGCTGTAGCTCATCCATTTTCTGGATCAGCGTTGAGAATTGCTTCGTATCAAACAGTTCTGTCAATTCCGCAAGGTCGAAGGTTTCGTTTTCTTCCATGGGGGATCCTCCTTTTTCGGAATTGCGGGCGGGGGTCAGATGCCCGCGATACGGTTAATTGCTGCTTTATAGGTTTCTGCTTTTTGTTTGGCTGCCGCTTCGTTTTCTCCGCCCAATAGGTAATAGAATTTGATCTTCGGTTCGGTTCCGGAGGGACGTGCTACAACGACGTCGCCGCTTTCAAGACGATAATAGAGTACATTGGAGCGGGAAAGACCGGTCGGGCGGACTGCTGTTCCTTCGGTGATGGTTTGCTTGAGATAATCGCCGACCAGCGTCACGGGTACACCTGCAATGTCGGCAGGGGGATTGGAACGCAGACTGTCCATGAGCGCTTTCATGCGCTCCGCACCGTCCAATCCTTCCATATAGACCTCAACGTTCGTCTCATAGCAGAAGCCGTAGCGGGCGAACAGCGCGTCCAGCGCGTCGGAAAGGGTCATGCCCTTTGCGTGATAATAGGCGGTCATTTCCGCGATGAGCATGGAGGTCACAACGGCGTCCTTATCGCGGGCATAGGTTCCTTTCAGATACCCGTAGCTCTCTTCAAACCCGAACAGGAAGGTGCCATGTCCCTCTTGCTCATGCTTTTTGATGACCTCACCGATGAACTTGAAGCCCGTTAGCACATTGTACATCCGAACGTTGTTTGCCTCGCAGATGCGAGCCGCCAGCTCGGAGGTCACGATGCTTTTCACGGCATACGGTTCGGGCGGCATGGTTCCGGTTTTTTGGTAGGCGGTGATGATGTAATCCAGGAGCAGAGCGCCCATCTGGTTGCCGGTGATGGTTCGGAACGCGCCGGTTTGGGTGCGGGTCATCACGCCAATGCGATCCGCGTCGGGGTCGGTGGCAATAATCAGATCAGACCCTTCGCGGTTGGCGATTTCGATGCCGAGCGCAAAGACTTCCGGGTATTCGGGATTCGGCTTTTCCACGGTTGGGAAATTTCCGTCGATTACCATCTGCTCCGGCACTGTGCAGATATGCTTCACTCCAACGCGCCGCATGATCTCGGGGACCAACCGATGCCCGGTTCCGTGGAGCGGGGTATAGACGATCTTGAGTTTGTCGGCAACCGCTTCGATCGCGGCGGGATTGACTGCCTGCGCACGCACGGCGGCAAGGTATGCTTCATCCATTTCCTCGCCGATCACGGTTACACATCCGTCGGCAATTGCCTTCTTGAGATCGGTGAATTTCACGTCGCGGAAAATGTCGAGCTTTTCGATTTCAGCGGCAACGGTGTCCGCGTGTTCGGGCGGAAGCTGTGCGCCATCCTCCCAATAGGCTTTGTAGCCGTTGTACTGCTTTGGGTTGTGCGAAGCGGTGATGTTGATTCCCGCAACGCATCCAAGCTCGCGGAGCGTAAAGGATAGTTCCGGCGTCGGACGCAGGTCGTCAAACAGGTAGACCTTGATGCCGTTTGCCGCGAGAACGCGTGCTGCTGTTTCGGCGAACAGGCGGGACTGGTTGCGGCAGTCGTATGCGATAACTGCGCCGTCGCGTTCGCGGCATTCCTTTCGGATCAGGTTGGCGAGTCCCTGCGTCGCGTGCGCCACGGTGTGAACATTCATCGCGTTCCAACCCGTTTTCATCACGCCGCGCAGACCTGCCGTTCCAAAGGACAGTCCGCACGAAAATCGGAATGCGATCTCTTTTTCATCCCCTGCGATTGCGAGCAATTCCGCCTTTTCCGCCTCACTCAGGCGAGGTTCAGACAGCCATCTTTCATATTCTTCACGATAATTCATTTGCCATCCTCCATGATATCTATGTTATGTCGGGGCAGGTGTGCTGATCCCCGCGACAATCAAAGCAAATCGAGAATGCCGTAGCCGTCGGCAAGGAATTGCTTCAGTTCTTCCGCGGTCAGCTTTCTTTGCGACAGAAGCGCGAGGCGATAGAGGTAGGAAGCGGTTTTTTCCTGCTTTTCACCTTCCATTGCGCCGAGCTTGGCGATCAGCGGCGACGCGGTGTTGACGGTCAGCGTTGCCTCGGTCGGGAACGCGCCCATCGCGCCCATTCCGCTCATGGCATAGAGTTTCATCATCTCCTCCATGCGGCGGGATTCCTCGCTGACGGTCAGCAACAGCGGGACTTTTTCATCCTTGAGCGCGGCAAACTCCACCTTCAGCTTTTCATCGCCGGAGACCTTGACAAACAAATCCTTGAGTGCGGGATCTTCCGCCGAAGTTTGGTCGCCTTTCAGCGCACCGGCAACATCAGCGTCGATGCGCAGGTATTTGACATCGGTATCGTACGTCTCGATCTGCGCGAGATACTGGGTGTCGAGCGGCTTGTCAAACACGGCAACCTGAATGCCTTCCGATTCAAACAGAGTGATATACTGTGCCTGAAGCGCCCGGTCGGAGGTGTAGTAGATTTTGTTTTCGTGCTTTTCCTTTGCCGCTTCGAGGTAATCCTTCACGGTAGTGAATGTCCCGCCCGTCAGCTCGAGGAGCAGGGAATCCTTCACGCGATCATAGAATTTACGGTCGCGCATACAAGCGTATTCTACAAACGTGCGGATATCGCCCCAAACCTTTTCGTATTCCTCGCGTTCGGTGTTGCAAAGGTTGTTGAGCTTATCGGCAACCTTCTTGACGATATGCGAGGAGACCTTGGAAACATAGGTGTTGTTCTGCAAATAGCTGCGCGAGACGTTCAGCGGCAGCTCGGGGCAGTCGAGAACGCCCTTGAGCATGAGCAGGTATTCGGGGATGACTTCTTTGATGTTGTCCGCCACAAACACCTGATTGTAATAGAGCTTGACCTGTCCCTCGATCGACTCATACTCATTTGTAATCTTGGGGAAATAGAGAATGCCGCGGAAATTGAGCGGATAGTCGGCGTTGATGTGAATCCAGAAGAGCGGTTCACGGTAATCGCGGAACACCTTGCGGTAAAATTCCTTGTATTCCTCGGGGGTGCAGTCGGAGGGGCTTTTGAGCCAAAGCGGGGTGGTATCGTTGACTGGCTTCGGCGCATCCTCCTCGCCCTTCTTCTTTTTCTCTTTCTTTTTCTCCTTTGCGTCGGCAAGGTCGGTAAAGTAGATCTCAACCGGCATGAAGGAGCAGTACTTATCCAAAATCCCCTCGATTTTGAATTTGTCAAGGTATTCCTTTTCCTCGTCCGAGATGTGCATGATCACGGTGGTTCCGTGTCCCTCTCGCTCTCCCGCAGTCATCTCATAGGATCCTGCTTCGGAGCAGACCCAATGAACGGCGGGCGCGTCGGTGTAGGATTTGGTGATGATTTCCACGGTTTCACTAACCATAAATGAGGAATAAAATCCCAATCCGAAATGTCCGATGATGCCGCTGTTTTGGTTGTCGCCTTCATATTTTTGAATGAAGTCGAGTGCGCCGGAAAGCGCGATCTGACAGATATAGCGGTCAACCTCATCCTCGGTCATGCCGATGCCGTTGTCGGAAACGGTCAGCGTTCCGGCGTCCCGATCCAGCGTGACGTCAACGCGGTAAGTCTCGCCGTTGTCGTCGTACTGACCGAGCGACGACAACCTGCGAAGCTTTGTGACAGCGTCGGCGGCGTTGGAGACGATCTCCCGCAGGAAGATGTCCTTTTCAGAATAGAGCCATTTTTTGATGACAGGGAAGATATGCTCGGTTTGAACCGAGATACCGCCCTTTTTGACCGTTTCATTCATAAACGGTGCCTCCTTTTTTGAACCGCGCCGGACCGGAGCAGATGCCGGCAAGGGGAAATCGCCTTGCAAGAGCAGGAGTCCGCCGGTGCGCGGGAATGTTTTACTTTGATTTGTCCGCGTCCTGTTTCATCGCGGTTTCTTCATTTCGGATCGCTTCTTCCACGGCAAATTGCGTCAGCGCTTCCGCAGAGATCTCCGGGAAGATCGAGAGTTTTCTTGCCCTCTCATAAAGCCAAATCGCAAACCGATCCCAAGCGGAGATCTGCTCGCCCCGCGCGATCAGAATGTGCAGATGCAAAACCCGACTTTCAAAATGACGTAATGTTTTCTCGGAGCCGCTCTGCATATCCTGTGCGGGATCCAAAGGACTGTTTGCGGGATAATAGTTCTCGGTAGTGGACGGAAGTCCGCGGGCACGCAGCCGGTTTTCCGTGAAGGTGTCGAGCAGGTCGAGAACGG
The DNA here is from genome assembly GCA_918290775.1 of Clostridiales bacterium. GTDB lineage: Bacteria > Bacillota > Clostridia > Oscillospirales > CAG-272 > UMGS1865. The sequence goes on from CAKJZF010000036.1 coordinate 10,850, forward strand.
TTGCAAAGAGCGGAACGCCGAGAAGCATCCCGACCAGTCCCCAAATTTTGCCGAGCGTCGTGATGGCGATGAGCACGCAAAGCGAGCTGACGCCGTTACTGCTGCCGAGAATTTTGGGACCGATCACATTGCCGTCGAGCTGTTGGATGGCGAGCACGATGATGAGAAACGGGATGACCTTGGAAGGCTCCGTCAGCAGAACGATCACCGCCGCCGGCACCGCTCCGAAGATCGGACCGATGACGGGAACGATGTTGGTGATGCCGATGATCGCGGCGTTGAGCAGGGGATAGGGGATTCGGAAGATGAGCAGAACCACATAGGTCAGAATCCCGATGATCAGCGAGTCAAACAGCTTGCCCTCCAAGAAGCTCCCGAAAGAGCGGTCGGCAACCGTGCAAACGCGGGTGATATACGCGTTGGTGCGGTCGCTGAAGAGCGCACGGCGGAGCTTCATGATCTGCGCGTAGCGCTGCTCTTTGGTGGAGAGCAGGTAGAGCGAGATGAAGAACGCGAAGATGATGTCGAGGACAGCGGAAATCACACCGCCGATCGCGTCAATCACGTTGCCGGCACCCTCTTTGGAGATCAGCCCGCGAAGCATTTCCACCAACCGTTCCGTATCGCTGAAAAGTCCGCTGAAATAGTTATTGATCTCATCTGCGCTTGTTTCTTGCAGAAAGGTTTGTGAGGCATCGAAGCGCGCCAGCGTATTGTTCAGCCATCGGACAACGCCGTTGTAGCGTCCGACTGCCGATTCCATATAACCGTCGTATTTGTCAACAAATTCGGAGATGCTGGACACCAGTTGCGGAACGATCAGCATGACCAGCAGGGCAAACAGCAACAGCAGGAAGAGATAGGAGAAGATGAGCGAAAGCACGCGGCGCAGCCCGCTCGGATGCACATTCCGAAGCATTCGCCGCTCAAAGAAGCGAAAGACGGGGTTGAGCAGATATGCCAGCGCCAAACCGATCAGAATCGGGCGGAACAGGCGGAGAAGCGACGAGAGCCATTTGTTGATAGCGGTAAAATTGATGATGATGAAAATCAGCAGGATCACGGTGGCGAGGAAGACTGTCGCAATGGTCAGCCACCGGCGTGTGAAGCGCGGTGGATTCTCGTGATTATTCATGGCGTGTCTCCTCCTTTCCATCATCGGTCGGGATCGTGTCTGCCACAGGTTCCTCGGAAAGGTTGTCCGCGGAATCTGCCACAAGGTCAGGGGAGAAGTCGGTTGTTTTCTCGGCAGGAGCGGTGTGCTCGCGAACCATCGCATTTTCCTCCTCCGCGAAGCGTGCCAGTTCCTCGTCGGTTACCTCTGAAAACATATGATACTTTCTTGCCAGTTGATAGGTGCGCAGCCGGATACGCTCGCGCAGGTTCAGATCCCCGCTTCCGGTGTCCTCGGAGGCGATCCGGGCTTGCCGTTTTTCCTCCTGTTTTCTGCGTCGACGCTCCACGGGCGTTTCGGTGCGACGCACCAAAGTATTCGGGGAATAGTAGTTTTCAATTTCGTTTGGCAACCCGCGGCTTTCCAAACGGCGCTCGAGCCGGTAATCCAAAAGCTCCAGCACGGTGGCAAAGAGCGGAACGCCGACCAGCATACCGACAAACCCCCAAAGTCCGCCCATCAGGATGATGGAAATCATGACGCAGAGGGAGCTTACGCCGGTGTTTTCACCGAGAATCTTCGGGGCGATGATGTTACCGTCCACCTGTTGGATCACGGCGATGCTCGCAAGGAAGAAGAGAACCTTGATGGGGTCATCCAACAGGATGATAAACGCCGTTGGAATCACACCGATAAACGGACCGATCACGGGAATAATGTCGGTAATGCCGACGATGGTTGCAACCAAAAGCGCGTATCGGATGCCGAAAATACGGCAGGCAAGAAAAGTCAATGCACCAACGATCAGGGAGTCAAGCAGTTTGCCGCGCAGGAATCCGCCGAAAGAGCGGTCGGCAACCGTGCAGACGTGAGTGATGCGTCGGTTGGTGCTGTCCTTGAAGAGCGCACGGCGGAGCTTCATGATCTGCGCGTAGCGTTTTTCTTTGGAGAACAGCAGATAGATGGAAAGGAACAGACCGAAGATGAAGTTGGTCAGTCCGGATGCGGCGCGGGAGAGAAAATCGAGGAGACGCGTGATGCTGGAGAAACCGATCTGCTCGCTGAACAGGTAAACGAGATAATCCCACAGTTTTCCGACCGCTTCGGAGATCCGTTCCCGGTCCAGAATCGGAATGACCCCGGAGCCGTCATTCTGCTTCGGAAGGCTGTTGTTCAGCTTGACGATCAGTTTGTTGACGGGACTGATGAGCTTGGTCAGGTTGGCGTCAAAATTTCCGATGAACTCACGGATGCTGCTGATTAACTGCGGCACGATCAGTATCACGAGCAAAGAGACGATCAGAAACAGAAGCAGATAGGTCAGGATCAGGGCAAATACGCGGCGCAGATACGGTTTGCGGATACGGGCGAGCATCTTCTTTTCGAAGAAATTGAAAAACGGGTTGGCGAGATAGGCGATCACAAGCCCGATGGTAACGGGGCGAATCACTGCCAGAACCGACCCGATCCAGTTATTGACCGCTTTGATGTTGGAAATCAAAAGCACCAGTGAGAACAGAATCGCGTAAACAACGATTCCGCGGATCAATCGACTGCTGTTTTTCGTCGGCTGTTCGGGTTCCATCGGCATCCTCCTTTCATCTCCGCGCAGAGGCATAATATTCCATATACTATTTTATCTCATTTTAACCGTTTCGTCAAGAGATTTTACAGATTTTCAAAATATTCTTGCAAATTATGCGGTTTCGTGATAGAATAAAAGCGGAGATTTGGGGAAACCGACAAAAAGCGGTTTCCGGGAAACGGAGACAGTCTGATGCAAACAAAATCCGAACTTGCACGCGCAAAAATCAATCTGCTTTTGGATGTGATCACTCGCCGACCGGATGGGTATCACCTGATCGACGGCGTGATGCAGAGTGTGACCCTTGCCGACCGGGTTGATGTTTCGTTTGAGAACGCGCCCGAAACAGTCGTTACGCTCTCCGCCGAAGGCAACGACCTGTTCTTCGCCCCCGTCCCCGATCAGGCAGACCGTGTCCGGGATTCCATTGCCGTCAAAATCGTGCAGGTACAGGTTGAACTCGCCGTTGCCGCTC
>CAKJZF010000037.1 GCA_918290775.1 Clostridiales bacterium
CGCTTCTCCTTTCTTGAAAGAAAGGAGAAGCGCCCCCGCAAGGTCTTATAAATGCTTTTTGATTTCCTCAAACAGGTTTGCCGCATAGAGGGCAAAGCCGAGCTCGTTTGGGTGGAGAACGTCGGAAATGAAGAAGTCCGGCGTGTGCGGCACGAGCCATTCTCCCGAGATGAGCGTCACATTCGGCAGATCCGCCACGCGCTCGCCGATCACCCGATCCATCACGCGGAGCGGTGCGCCGAAGTCGGTCGCGTTTGTGTTTTCGTCGCCGCGCCAGATGGGCGTTATGGCGAAAATTTTCGACATGGGATAGCGTGATGAGAGCTTTTGATAGAATTCGCGGCAGGCGTTTTCGGTTTTTGCCTTTGGGTGCCCTCTCCAATCGTTGGTGCCGTAGGCGACGGTGATGTAATCCGGGTTTTCATAGGCGTCGTCGCCCTCGTCGAGCAGAGCGGGGAAGAATATGTCGCCGCCGATGCCCTTATTGACGGTGTCTGCATCGAGCATGACCGAAAGGCGGTTTGCATAGGAGAGGGAGGGATAATGGGAATCATAACCATGGGTGATGGAGTCGCCGAACGCGATCATGGTACGCGAGCGGCGGGCGGGAACCAACGTCGCGCCATCATCCACAGTCACGTCGAAAAGATCCACGCGTGCGGAGAAGGGAAAATAGACCTCGATCTTCTTCTCGCCGGGGGCGAAGGAAGTTTCGAAATGAAATGTCGCGGGATCGTCCTCGCGGTTGTATTCGCGGTGATCGGTGATTCGACCGTTGGTGCAAACGTCAAATCCAAACCATTTGCGGCTGGAGCCGGACGACGGAACAAACGAAAACGAAAGCCGCCCGGTGTTGCTGAAGAAGGCGAGGCGAATACCGGCGGAGCTGAAGGACTTTCGGTAAAAGTCCTCTTTCCCTGCGGCGTGATAGGCGGCTGACTGTGCGTTGGTAAAGCGGAAGAAACGGAACGCGTCGTTTTCCTCCGTGACCCTGACAACCCCGCGCGTGACGGCGCGGATCTGATCCAAACTCAATTTCATGGAACAACCTCCGAAAACGGGAAATCACAATACATGACCCATTTTATCATATTTTTCGGGAAAATACAATAGGGAAGCCTCTTTTTTTCGGGAAAATGTGTGACCCAAAGAGGGCGCGAAAATGCTGTTTTCGAAGGAGACGGTGCAAAAGCGGTTGACAACCCGGCAAAAAGCCTGTATAATAAAGAACGGACATTCCCAAAGAGAAAGGAGAAACGACTTTGAAGGCTTTTTGGAAACGAACGAACCGGGGGTTGTGGCTTGGGCTGGTTCTGCTGGTGGTTCTGCTGACGGTGATCATCGTCGGGCAGGTGCGGTTTGGCAGGGAAAAGCCAAAGATCCGACAGCTCGCGAAGAACTATATCACCGACCTGTTGGAGGTCAACGCCGCGGTTGGCGACGCGGTCGGAGGGCAACCGATGACGGACGCGCAGAAGCAAACCCAGAGCGACGCGCTCGAAGCAGTAATCCGCCAATATTGGTATGAAGGGAAAATCGACCGTTCAAGCGGGTATTTTACCAGCTATAACGCCGTGCAGCTGCGCGAAAAGCTCTCGCAATGGCAGGCGGACGCGCCGGTTATTCTGGCCGATTTGCGAATGCAGATTGACAGTCGCAGCGTCAGCGTGAAAGCGGACGGTCCCGGCAGGGCGATTGTGATCGTTTACGCGGGTGACATCACGGCTACCCTGCAGGGCAAAGAGCCGGTTGACGGGGCATTGACGTTGTTTCCGATAAACCTCGATGGGAAATTCGGATCTTCCGTTGGCGAATGGAGAGTCTCCGGCTCGGCAATTTTCGGTCTGGAGTTGGCGCGACGCAACGGGAAATGGAGGGTCGTCGGAATGTCGTCCTCGGTTGGTTATGGATACGGAGGGCTTGACGAATGAGCATGGAAGAAAAAATCCCGGTTTTGCAGATCTCGCATCTGAATAAGACGCTCGGAAACCGCCGCATTCTGAAGGATGTTTCCTTTGAAACCTACAGCGGCGAAGTGTTCGGCTTTCTCGGACCGAACGGCGCGGGAAAAACCACCACCATCAAAATCGCCGTTGGGCTTCTGATGCTCGACGACGGAGAGATTCGCATCGCGGGGCATGATCTTTGCCGCGAGTTTGAACCGGCAATGGCGCAGGTGGGCGGCATTGTGGAGAACCCCGAGTTCTACGGCTACCTGACGGGATATGAAAACCTGAAAATCTACGCCGATGTTCACGAGGGCGTGACCGAGGAGCGCATCAAAGAGGTGGTGCATTTGGTCGGGCTGGACAATCGCATCGGTGAGAAGGTTGCCAAATATTCGCTCGGAATGCGCCAGCGGCTCGGCGTGGCGCAAGCGATTCTGCACCGCCCGAGGCTGTTGGTTCTCGACGAACCGACCAACGGGCTGGATCCCGCGGGAACCAAAGCCCTGCGCGACATCATTCGCCGTTTGGCGCATGAAGAGGGTATCTCGGTGTTGGTTTCCAGCCATCTGATGAGCGAGATGGAGATGATGTGCGACCGCGTCGGCATCATCACGGACGGCGTTCTGCGGAGCGTCAAGCCGATCGGGGAGATGATTTCGGCGGCAACCGCGCCCGACCGCGTGATTTATGTGCTTCGCGTGAACGACGCGGCGCAGGCAAAGGCTTTGATCGGAGATCTTCTGCCGGAGGACGGTGAAGAGACAATCGACGGTCAGACGCTTGAGATCAGCGTTCCCGCGGAAAACGCGGAGGAGACGCTTGCCGATGTGAACGGCGTACTGGCGAAAAACGGGATTCGGATCTATACCGTAACGCCCAAGACAGCGCGTCGGTTGGAGGACGTCTTTATCGAGATGACCGGGAAGGGGGGCGATCAGATTGGCTAAATTCGCTGCTCTTGTGCGCAACGAGAATCTCAAACTGCGCCGCCGCAAAACGCTTTGGGTCATGCTGATCCTGATTTTGGTGGCTTCCTTCGGTTTTTCGGCGATTGCCGGGGGAATCTCAACGCTGGTCAACCTTCTGTTTGACACGGAACCTTTTGAAACATACTGCGATGAAGAGATCCGATACTATCAGGAGATTGTATCCTCGGGGGAGGACGGAGACCGCCATGCGGCCTCGCAGGTGCTTCTCTATACCACGCTCAAGGAGATCGGCGCCGATTGGGACGACTGGCGCTACACCTCCGATATTACCGAGCAATATGTTCATTGCGTTGCGGAAGGGGACGAGGAAACCGCCGAGGCGCTCAAGGCGATCCTCTACACGAATGATTACCGGGCGTATTACGCGATGCTGATCGCCGAAAACGAAGCGATCTACGGTTCTTCGGCGATTGCCGACGCGGCAAACGAAGGACTGCGGTATTGTTTGGAACAAGGGATTGAACCGAGCAGGGACGATTGGAAATACAACACGGCAATGCAGATGGGCGAATACGCTCTTCGCGTTAAGCAGTATGAGCAGTTGTCCAAGCAGGACGCGACCGCCTATCGCGACGCGCTGGAGGCGGCGCGGGACGGATATGCGCTGGCAAAATACCGCTTGGAGCATCACATTCGTGTCAATCCCGCGAGCGCGTTTCGCGCGTCCGCGGATGACTTGGATGAAGCCACGGAGGAAACGAGCCGCTTCTGGACGCTTGCGAGAGCGGGGGTGGGCACGGTTTCGATCGTGGGTCTGTTCAGCATCATTCTCGGAGCGGGGATGATTGCGTCCGAATTCGGAAAGGGAACGGTCAAATTTCTGCTCATCACCCCCGTTTCGCGGTGGAAGATCGTACTTGCCAAGTATTGCTCATTGCTGCTGAACACAGGGCTGTTCCTGCTGGTTCTGATGGTTGCCAACATCCTGTTTGCCGTGATTTTCTGCGGCGGGCGGGATCTGTTCCTTCCCGCGCTTTCGGTTTCCGGCGGCGTGGTTCACAGATCCTCGCCGATTCTGACGCTGATCGGGTACTATCTGTTGGAGATGGTCGGCGTGACGGTCACGGCAACGCTCGCGTTTGCAATTTCCTCGCTGTTCCGCAATTCCGCGGCGGCGGTCGGCGTGAGTATGCTGGTGCTTTACGGCGGCAACCTGTTCAATACGATTCTTGCCGCGGCGGGCGCGGATTGGGGACGGTACCTGATCTTTGCCAACCTCAACCTTTCCTCAATCCGAAGCGGCCCCACCTATTATCCGCATCAGTCGGTCGGGGTGGCGGTGGTCATTCTGGTGCTGCACATGGCGGTTTTTCTGCTGACGGCGTTTGACGCGTTTGACCGAAAAGAAATCTGACCCGCAGCCAACCGAATCAAGGCGTTCTCCCGGCATGGGGGAACGCCTTTTTCAGACAGGGAAAACAGCCAAAGAGACAAGCCGCCGCACGCACGCCGGAGGGGGTGCGTTCATAAACTGAAAGCGAGGGGCAAAAGCCCCTCTTACGGCAATTTCAGAAACGGGAAGGAGGAGCAAAACCCATGTCAGGCATTGCGGGCAATGCAAAAAGGGCGAAAGACGGCGTTTGTCTGTCGCCCATCGGATCGGTCACGCAGGCAATGCACGCAAAGGACGTCCTTGCGCGGAGCGGCATCTATGTGTCGGTTGTGCGAAACGACCCGTCCCAAACGCGGCATGGCTGCGCCTACGCGATCTCCTATCCCTGTGAAGAGGAACGAACGGTTCGCGGCGCTTTGCGGCGGGCGGGATTCCGATGGCGCGGAGGCGGCAGATGATCTATTTTGACCATGCCGCAACCTCGTTTCCGAAGCCGCCGGCGGTCGTCGCCCGCGTCGCGGAGTGCCTTACGGAGTGCGGCGGAAACGCCGGAAGGGGTGCGCATCGGTCGGCGATGCGTGCCGCCGAAGCGCTCTATGAATGCCGCGCGGAGGCAGCCGATCTGTTCGGTGCAAGCTCACCCGAGAGGGTGGTGTTCACGGCGGGGGATACCGCCGCGCTCAACATGGCGATTAAGGGGAGCGTCCGGCCGGGGGATCACGTGCTGATCTCCGATTTGGAGCATAACGCCGTGTTTCGTCCTGTCCATGCGCTCGCGCGGGAAGGGAAAATCACCTATGACGTCTTTCCAACCTACGCCGCGGATCCGACCGCCTCCACCGACCGGATTCTGCGAGGGATCGAGGCGAGGATCCGACCGAACACAAGACTGTTGGTCTGCACCCATGCGTCCAACGTTTGCTCGGTTGTGCTTCCCGCGCGGGAGATCGGAGCGCTTTGCCGTCGCCACCATATCCGGTTTGTGCTGGACGCGGCACAGTCGGCGGGGCATCTCGATGTCAATTTGGGGCAATTCCGGGCGGACGCGATCTGCGTTCCGGGGCATAAAGGATTGCTCGGACCGCAGGGGGTCGGACTGCTGATTCTCGGTGAAAAAACCGAGTTGAAAACCCTTCTCGAAGGCGGTAGCGGCGTTCGGTCGCTGGACGCGGAAATGCCGCCGGATCCGCCGGAGCGCTACGAGGCGGGAACGCTCCCGCTCCCGGCGATCGTCGGGTTACGGGAGGGAATGCGAACGGTGCGGGAGATCGGGATCCGTGGGATCCGCGAGCATGAAAAACAACTTTGGTGGCGGCTTGCCGGACAGCTGAAGAAGATGAACGGTGTTAGGGTGATGGTTCCGAACGCGGAAGGTTCGGTGCTGTCGTTTTGCGCGGACGGAATCCCGTCCGAAGAGATGGCGGCGGCGCTGGATGAGCGAGGCTTTTGTGTTCGCGCGGGGTTCCATTGCGCGGCAATCGCACATCGGACGCTTGGAACGCCCAGAGGAGGCGCGGTACGGGTCAGCTTCGGCAACGAAAATACGACGGAAGAGGTGGACGCACTGACAGACGCGGTGCGGGAACTTCTGACGGAAAAAAGAAAATTTCTCTGAAGCAGGGCTTCGGGGCGGCGCAACGGACGGGGACGGATCCCTGCCCGCCGCGCCGCCTTTTTTTCGACGCGCATGGGACGGTGTGCGTTTTGGTTTTGTAGCGGTTTGGCAAGCATCCCTGACCAAGATACAAACATTTTCCAAGAAAAATGTTGCAGGATCCGCGGTTTTTTTCGAAAAATCTCTTTACAATTTCATTCAAATATGATATGATATAGGTTGAGACATTTCTCTGTCAAAAAAACAGGAGGTTACATACTTATGGCAATTCAGAGAAAAAAGCTGTCCATGGACGGTAACACCGCCGCGGCGCACGTGTCCTACGCGTTCACCGAGGTTGCCGCGATCTATCCGATCACACCTTCTTCCCCGATGGCGGAAGTGACCGATACGTGGTCTGCTACCGATAAGAACGTCTTCGGTGAACCCGCGAGAAACATTTTCGGCGAACGGGTCAAGGTCATGGAGATGCAGTCCGAGGCGGGCGCGGCAGGCGCTGTCCACGGCTCGCTCGCGGCAGGCGCCCTGACCACCACCTATACCGCGTCACAGGGACTTCTGCTCATGATCCCGAATATGTACAAGATCGCCGGTGAGCTTCTGCCCTGCGTGATCCACGTTTCCGCCCGCTGCGTCGCTTCGCACGCGCTCAACATTTTCGGCGACCATTCCGACGTTTATGCCTGCCGTCAGACCGGCTTCGCCATGATGGCGGAGACCAACCAGCAGGAGATCATGGATCTCGGCGCCGTGGCGCACTTGGCTTCCATCAAGGGTCGCGTTCCGTTCCTCAACTTCTTCGACGGGTTCCGCACCTCGCATGAGATTCAGAAGATCGAGGTTTGGGACTATAAGGATCTCGCCGAAATGGTGGATATGGACGCGGTTGCGGCTTTCCGCAAACACGCTTTGAGCCCCGAGCATCCCGCTCTGCGCGGCTCAGCAGAAAACGGCGACATCTTCTTCCAGCACAGAGAGGCTTGCAACAAGTACTATCAGGCGCTCCCCGCTATCGTGGAAGAATACATGGGCAAAGTCAACGAGAAACTCGGAACCGACTATAAACTCTTCAACTACTACGGCGCACCCGACGCTGAGAAGATCATCGTTGCGATGGGTTCGGTCTGCGACGTTGCCGAAGAGGTCATTGACTATATGCTCGCCGCCGGCGAGAAGGTTGGTTTGGTGAAGGTTCGCCTTTACCGTCCGTTCGTTGCCGCCAAGCTCGCTGAGGTCATTCCCGCAACCGTCAAGAAGGTTGCCGTTCTCGACAGAACCAAGGAACCCGGTGCGCTGGGTGATCCGCTCTATCTCGATGTGGTTGCCGCGCTGGCGCAGACCGGCAGAAAGATGGATGTTGTGGTCGGCGGTCGTTACGGACTCGGTTCCAAGGACACCACTCCCGCTTCGATCTTCGCCGTTTATGAGAATCTCGACGCCGCAAAGCCGAAGAACAGCTTCACCATCGGTATTGTGGACGATGTGACGGGACTTTCTCTTGACGAGAAGCCCGCTCCCGAGACCGCCGCGGCAGGAACCATCTCCTGCAAGTTCTGGGGTCTGGGCGGTGACGGTACCGTTGGCGCCAACAAGAACTCCATCAAGATCATCGGCGACCATACCGACAAGTACATTCAGGCGTACTTCCAGTATGACTCGAAAAAGACGGGCGGCATCACCATCTCGCATCTGCGCTTCGGCGATCAGCCCATCAAGAGTCCCTACTACATCAACAAGGCAAACTTCGTGGCTTGCCACAATCAGGCGTACCTGACCAAATACGACATGGTCTCCGACATCAAGCCGGGCGGCACCTTCCTGCTGGACTGCCAGTGGAAGCCCGAGGAGCTGGATGAGCACCTGCCCAATTCGGTCAAGTCCTACCTCGCAAACAACAATATCCATTTCTATACCATCAACGCCACCTCGATCGCCATGAATCAGATTGGCAACCCGAAGGTGAAAAACACGGTTCTTCAGTCCGCGTTCTTCGCGCTGGCAAAGATTCTGCCCGCGGCAGAGGCGATTGAATACATGAAGAAGATGGCGTATAAGTCCTATATCAAGAAGGGTCAGGCAATCGTTGACCTCAACTATGCCGCGATCGACGCAGGCGCGGACGCGTTTGTGAAGATCGATATTCCCGAATCCTGGAAGAACGCCGGAAAGGACGCGCCCAAGGCAGAAGTCACAGGTCCTCGTGCTGACCTTGTGGAGTTCGTCAACAAGGTTGTGGAGCCTGTGGACGCAATGGCGGGCGACAGCCTCCCCGTTTCCGCGTTTGAGAAGTATGTAGACGGTCAGTTCCCGCAGGGTTCCGCGGCGTATGAGAAGCGCGGCGTTGCCGTTCTCGTCCCGACGTGGCATCCCGAAAACTGCATTCAGTGCAACAACTGCGCGTTCGTTTGCCCGCACGCGGCGATCCGTCCGTTCGCGATGACCGAGGAAGAAGCCGCAAACGCGCCCGAGGTTACCAAGTTCACGGCGAAACCCGTCATCAAGACCAACTATAAGTTCACCATGGCGATCAGCCCGCTGGACTGCATGGGCTGCACGCTCTGCGTCAAGGCTTGCCCGGTTTCCAATAAGGCTCTGGCAGACGCTCAAAAGACGGTTGCCGCGGAGAATCCCGAGCTGGATCCCAAGGCGGCGGCAAAGGCGGCGGCAAAGCTGGCGGCTCCGAAGCTCGCCATCGAGATGGTTCCGCAGGCGAAGGAATCCGCTCAACAGGCGGCGTTCGACTATGCGGTTGCAAACGTTTCCGAAAAGCCCGAGCTTGTCAACGCAACGGTGAAGGGAAGCCAGTTCAAGCAGCCGTTGCTTGAGTTCTCCGGTTCCTGCGCGGGATGCGCCGAGACCTCTTATGCACGCATCGTCACCCAGCTCTTCGGCGAGCGGATGTACATCTCCAACGCAACCGGATGCTCCTCGATTTGGGGCGGCTCCGCGCCGGCAACCCCCTACACGGTCAACCGCGAGAGCGGCAAGGGTCCGGCTTGGGCAAACTCGCTGTTTGAGGACAACGCAGAACACGGTCTCGGAATCGCTCTCGGTCAAAAGACGGTTCGCGCAAAGCTGATCGGCTACATCAAGGCGCTCGGCGAGAAGGTTGAGGACGCGGAGAAGAAGGCGATCATCGACGAATATCTGAACACCGTTGACGACGGCGAAAAGAACGCTGCGGCAACCAAGGCGCTGGTCGGGATGCTTGAGAAGTGCGGCTGCGACGACGCGAAGAAGATCCTTGCGGAGAAGGATTACCTCTCCAAGAAGTCGATCTGGATTTTCGGCGGCGACGGCTGGGCATATGACATTGGCTTCGGCGGTTTGGATCATGTTCTTGCTTCGGGTGAGGATGTGAACGTGTTCGTGTTTGACACCGAGGTGTATTCCAACACGGGCGGGCAGGCTTCCAAGGCATCCAACATCGGTCAGGTTGCGCAGTTTGCGGCTGCCGGTAAGGCGATCGGCAAGAAGAACCTCGCCGAGATCGCAATGTCCTACGGTTATGTTTACGTCGCACAGGTTGCGATGGGCGCGGATATGAACCAGTTGCTCAAAGCCCTGAAGGAGGCGGAGGCATACCACGGACCGTCGCTCATCATCGGCTACGCGCCTTGCGAGATGCACGGATTGAAGGGCGGTATGCAGAATTGCCAGCTCGAGATGAAGAAGGCGGTGGAGGCAGGCTACTGGCAGATGTTCCGCTACAATCCGACGCTGGAAAGCAACAAACTTTCCATCGACTCCAAGGAGCCGAGCAAGGATTATGTGGACTTCATCAAGTCCGAAACTCGCTATGCAAGATTGGCGCAGTCCTTCCCCGAGAGAGCGGAAGCGCTCTTTGCGAAGGCGGACGCCAACGCCAAGGCGAAATATCAGAGACTGCTCAAAATGGGCAAACTCTACGAATAATTCCTATGGAATGACAACAAACAGGGGCTTGGATTTTCCAAGCCCCTTGTTTGTATCTTTATTATTCAGCAAATTCCTTTTTCGTCCCTATAAAGTCAAGGATTTGTTCTGTTGTAACCGATTCTTTGCGTTCGCTGAAATCATCAAGCAATGTATCGTAATCGGATTGCAATTTGTTAAGATTTGCAGAAGAAAGTGTCACGGAAATCGTTACGTTGTTTGTATCCTTAACATCTTTCACAAGTGTATCATATTGTTCTTCCTGCACAAAGAACATCGGAACATCTACCGCAACCTCAACATACTGGTTATTTGCAGAATCAAACGCATAGAAATACTGCGTACGGAATTCAATGTCAAATCTGCGGGAAAGTGTTTTCACAGAAATTCCGCCAACCTTTTTTGCAACCCATTCATTGGAAGAACCGTTTACAAAAAACGCCGCAGATTCACTGTCTGTTTTGTTTCGATAGCGAATAGAGTTGATTCCACTCAACTGATCAAAACCGAACCAAAGCGTGTTATAGGTAATATTCTTCAAAGTCTCTTCAACTTCATAGCCTAAAAGTTTTCCGGTTTGTCGATTATACAGTTCGCAAATGGTACCTGTAAATCCAATCATTCCGCCTGCTTTATTTCCAACTGCAGTAACATAATTACCTTCAATATAGAAATCTGCCGCACTTTGTACGCTCTTTCCCAAAGCCTCTAAAAACTCATTGATGTGTCCCGTCACTTTTCCGTTTTCATCACGAGTCACAGAGAAATAAGCACGACGAACTCCAAGATAACGAATCGCAAATTCATAACTGTTTTCTGTGATATGATATTTGAGTGCATTTGCATCCCCGACTTGAATGCGTACTGTTTTTTCATGCGTTGCAAGATCAAGGGTCAATGCGACTTGAACCGTCTGTTCTCCAAAAACGGGATAGTTTGCAGTGTAATCCAAAACATAATATAGATTGCCTTTGTCGTTCGTAATGGTTACAGAATAAATTCCTTGCTGGAACTGATGAAAGGCGGTCTCCTCGGGGTTTTTGTCAAGATAGTTTTCAAATGCGGCAATAGAAGCAGTCGTCAATCCTTCTACCGCATTCAATCCCACATAAAACCGTTCTGATTGAGCAATGTTATCGAGGATCATGTGCCATTGTTCGCCAAATCCCCCCTGCGGAATTGTAGAAACTGAAACAAAGTCAGAATAATCCGATGGAACAGAGGTTGCAACAATGGCATTCGGTTCATAGCCTGCAAGCATGGTTTCGGGCAAATAATCTGACAAATTTGTGCGATAATTGCTTAACAATTCTCTCAATGCATTTGATAACGTAAATTTTGAAGCAATACTCAAGGTTGCTGTCAGTGTTTTGGTCTTATAATTGGGATTTTTTAATGTGGCGACAATAGAATATGTACCCACCTCTGTTGCGGAGGTTGCAGATACACCGTTGTATGTATAATCAACTGTAGTCCCTTTTGGCAGTGTTCCCACAACAACAATGGAATGCTCTTTTCCGTCATATTCAAGACGGGCATCTTCAAAAGTTACTGCCGGGAACTGTGCCGGTGTAATCGTAAGCGTGGCGGAAAGTTGCTTGATTTGATAGTTTTCATTTTCAAGCGTAGCACATACTGTATAAGTACCGACATCAGTCACGCCATTAACCTTTTTATCGTTGTAAGTATAAGAAACGGTTGTCCCGCTCGGCAAATCGTCGGTTACAAGAATGGACTGAGCTTCTCCATTATATACCACGGCACGATCTTCAAAAGAAACAGCGGGAAATTGAAGAAGCGTTTTCTTTTGGGTTGTATCTTCTGAAGTTTCTTTTTCTGTTACGGTTGACCCGTTTTCGGTTGTAACTTCCTCTTTTGCAGTTGTTACTATTTCCTCGGCATCGCCGCCGCAAGCGGCAAAAGAGCAAAGAACCAAAGTGAAAAGAATCAGGTAAAACAAAAATCGTTTCATTTGTTTTTCTCCTTATGATTGATTCAATCTTCATGAAGTTCGGGATGCTGAATATTTTTTTGAATTGCGAAAGGATATACGAACAGCGAGAGTGCGCCGCCGATCGACAGTGCGAGCGCCCACAGGAAAATGGTTCCGAGAATACCGAGGATCCACAGCGCAAGTTTCACGGTCAGGAGCCAGACAATGCCTTCCAGATCGAGCGAGAAGATCACCCCCGGTAGGCGGATGCCCCAACCGGTAATGGTTTCCATCAGGTCACCGATAAAATTGTTTTGCAAAATCCAGCAGGAAATGAGCGTGAAGGCGGCAATGGGTAGAATGATCGCAAGCGGAATCAGCGAGGTCATCTTTTGAGAGATTACTATGCCAAGCATAATGCCGAGAACCGCCAGTGCTCCAACCGTTCCCCAAGCAAAAGAATGCTTGCGGAGGCGGACTCCTTCGCTGACTGCCTCCTCATGCCGGCGCTTTTGATTCATCGTATCGCACTCGCGGCAGAATGTGTGAACCCGACGGCAGGAGGTGCGCCGCACAATTTCATCGCCGACATAGATCGGTCGGTTGCATTGCTCACAGACCGCAAGAACCGGCTTTTGTTCCTTATATACATATTCCGTTTTGACGATCACCTCCGGTTCGGGCGGCGGCGTTGGTTCCGCGGGTTCCCCCTCGGGTTTCTCTGAAACTCCGAAAATCACATCGGTGGAAACGCCGAAGATTTTTGCCATTTCCGTAATGGTGGATACAGAGGGTTCTACCTCTTCGTTTTCCCATCTGGAAACAGCCTGCGCGGATACGAACAGTTGATCCGCGAGTTGCTTTTGGGTCATGTTGTGTTCCATACGTAATTTCTTGATTTGATTACCGATCATTTGTTTAAAGTTCCTTTCTCATATGTAATAAACTGGGCGTTCTGCCCGTTGGTTCTATTATAAACAAACCGTGGAAATTTGTAAAGCAACAAAATGTGGAATCCTCAAACGGTTTGTTGAATAGCGGGCTCAAAAGGGTTTTTTAACGGGACGTTATAAAAAAAGTGCGCCCCAAGAGGCGCACAAAAAAGTGTTTTTCCTCTTGTTGCTACACAATTACAATCTGCCCGATAAGGATACAGAAAGGAGGAAATCACTTTTTTACAAAAAGCATTCCCGTCGGGCAAAAGAAATATGTAATTGTGTAGCGCTATTATTATACAACAAAAAACTATGTTTGTCAACAGTTTGTTAAACGGTAAAAGCGCTGGCGTCTCCCTTTGGGAGACGCCAGCGCTTTCGGGTTCTGTTGTCGAGATTAGATCCTGTATTTTTGATCGTAAGCCGCCACCTCGCGGTCGAAGTCCTCATTTCCATATTTGATGTTGTTGAGATAACGGTGCGTTTCAAAGGAATCGTGACCCAATTCAATCAGTGCAACGGCGATGTTGGAGCAGTGATCCGAGACCCGCTCCAGATTTGTCAGAATGTCCGAAAGCACAAATCCAAGCTCAATCGTGCAGTCGCCGGCAACCAATCGGTTGATGTGATGATCCTTCACTGCGGCGATCAGATGGTCGATCACCTGTTCCAATGGTTCCACGCGGGCGGCGACGGCAATTTCCCGGTTGCGATAGGCTTCTTTTGTCATATCAAGAATTTCGGTTGTTGCGCGGATCACCGTTTCCAGCTCCGCCTGTGCGCTGGCGGAAAACAGGATTTTCTTTTCGGCAATTTCGCGGGAGACCTTGAGCAGGTTCACAGCGTGATCCCCCAAACGTTCAAAATCCCCGATGCAATGCAACATTTGCAAAACGGTGCGACTATCCTCGGCGGAAGTGCTTTTTGATCCGAGCGGAACAAGATAAGAGCCGAGCTGATCCTCCAACAGGTCAATCCGATCCTCTCCGGCAAGGATTCCGGCGGCGATTTTCTCATCGTGCGCAAACAGAATCGAGAACGCGCGGAGCAGGTTTTCGTGCGCGAGCACGCACATTTCCACCGTTTTGTTCCGGCATTCCGCGATCGCCACCGAGGGAACTCGGAGCAGGCGCTCGTCCAGCACAAATACGGTTTCCTTTGCGGAACGCTTTTCCTTCAGAAGTCGTTCGATCATGTGAACAAGCGGCTTGGAGAGTGGCAGAAACAACACGGTTAAAAACAGATTGTAAACGGTGTGAATCAAGGCGATGCCCCACGGCGTAATGGCGACTTCGGAGAAAGGTAACCAGCCCAGACCCTCCAAAATCAGGAACAATGGCAGGAAAATCAGAGTGCCGATCAGCTTGATGGAAAGATGCGTCAGCGCCACACGCTTTGCCCCGGTGTTGGTGCCGATGCAGGAGATGAGCGAGGTTGCGCAGGTTCCGATGTTCAGACCCATGATCATGGGAATGACCATCCCCGCATTCAGACCTCCTGTCAGTGAAAGCGCCTGCAGAACGCCGATCGACGCGGCAGAGCTTTGCACAACCGCGGTGAATATGAGCGCGAGCAGGAGTCCGATGACCGGGTTGGACATCCATCGGAGCATCGTCGGAAACCCGGACCATTCCGCGAGCGGGCTGACTGCCGCGCTCATCATTGCCATGCCGTACATCAGAAGCCCAAATCCCACGAGAACAGCGCCCACAATCCGCTTTCGGTCCGCTTTTGCGAACATCAGAAGCAGAATCCCGATCAGTGCGACGACCGGGGAGAAATTGACGGGCTTCAGCATCTGGATCCAAGCAGAGGATGCTTCAATTCCCGAAAGCGAGAGGATCCACGCGGTCAGAGTGGTTCCGATGTTCGCGCCAAGAATGACATAGATGGTTTGTGAGAACTGCATAATTCCGGACCCAACAAGCCCAACCAGCATGACCGTGGTTGCCGATGAAGATTGCATCGCAACGGTAATGGCTATACCGAGCAACAAACTCAACAACGGGTTTGCCGTCACCTTTTTCAGAAGATTTTCCAGCCTACCGCCTGCCATTTTTCCCAGCGAGGACGACATGGTATGCATTCCGAACAGAAAAAACGCCAGTCCGCCGGTCAGAGAAAGAATTGAAAACAGATTCATACACACTCCAAAAAGAAAAAATATGCTCCTATTTGTTTTCATTGTAGCACAAGGGAAGGAGCTTGTCAAGACATTTTTGAAAATCCCGGAAACCGACAAAAAGCCTGCACATATCGCAATTTCCATCAAACAGAGTTCAGACGCGAAAAGGCGTCCGGCTTTTTTGAACCGAAGCCCGGACTTTGCTGAAAAAAAGTCGAAAAATGTTCTCCGAAAAGACCTTTCGCGCAAAAATACTTGACGAGGCAGAGGAAGTATGATATAATATTCGCAGAAACTTTTTTCTTTGAAAAAAGTTTGGGGCTATCGCCCCTGCGCGGGCTGACGCCCGCCTGCGATATTGACGGCTTCGCAAAAATGCCCTTGCAAGCAAGCATTTTTGCTTCATGGTATAATCATTCGCAGAAACTTTTTTCTTTGAAAAAAGTTTGGGGC
>CAKJZF010000038.1 GCA_918290775.1 Clostridiales bacterium
CCCCCCCCCCCCCCCCCAAGGTCTTCCCCAAGGTCTTTCCCAAGGTCTTCCCTCCCAAAATTGTAAAAAAATTGTGAATTTTTGGGTGGTGGGTTGTGGGGAGCGGGTTTATGTGTTATAATATATATGGTTTATATAGTTTATTATATGCGCGGGCGCGGGACCGCGGCGGCGACCTGACGGTTGCGGTTTGGTTTTCGCGGCGCGTTGGATGATCAAATAGTTCCGGCGGGGTCTGCCGGAAAGAAAGGAACGCAAATGTCCGACGATCGTTACATCAAAGAGATCAAAGAGGTTTGGGAAGGGGTCAAAAACTCTTTTCGCGGCGAAATGTCGGAAACGGGGATCGACCTTTGGTTCGGAGAGGTTGAGGTTCTCTCGTTTGAAGGGGACCACATCCAGCTCGGCATCCCGTCCGAGTTCAAATTTGACATCATCACCGAGCGGCACATGGAAAAAATCCGTGCGGCGTTTTGCGAGTTGCTCGGGTTCCCCGTGCGTGTCGATCTCTCCTTTACCGGGAAGCCGGTCGGAAACGACGACGTCAGAATCATCGGTCTGAACGAGCGCAACACCCGTTCGCAGATCCCGACCTATAACTTTGAATATACGTTTGAAAACTTCATTGTCGGCGACACCAACAAGTTTGCGCACGCGGCTTGCGTTGCGGTCGCGAACCACCCGGCAACCAACTATAATCCTCTGTTTATCTACGGCAACAGCGGGCTTGGAAAAACCCACCTGCTCTACGCCACGATCAACCGCCTGCAGCGCAACAACCCGAATATCCGCATCATCTACACCAAAGGCGAGGACTTCACCAATCAGATGATCTCGTGTCTGGCGAACAAGACGATGGAGGAGTTCCGCGACAAGTACCGCAAATGCGACGTGCTTCTGATCGACGACATCCAGTTCATCGCCGGCAAGGTATCAACGCAGGAAGAATTTTTCCATACGTTCAACGCGCTCTTTGAAGAAAAGAAGCAGATCATACTGACGTCCGACCGTCCGCCCCGCGAGATCAAAACGCTGGAAGAACGTCTCAAAACGCGCTTCGAATGGGGACTGATCGCCGACATCGAGCCGCCCGATCTCGAGCTTCGCATCGCCATCATCAAGGCGAAGGCGAACCAGGTTGACCTTGTGATCCCGGACGAGGTTCTGATTTTCTTGGCGGAAAACCTGCGTTCCAACATCCGGCAGATTGAGGGCGCCATCAAAAAGCTCGGTGCGCTTCGGTTTCTGCAGGGGAAGGAGATCACTATGGACGTGGCGCAGGTCTGCCTTTCCGAGTTTCTCGGCGGTGCGGAGCCTGTGAGCGTGACCGTGGATAAAATCTTTTCCGCAATCACCGACCGTTACGGCGTTTCCCGGAGCGACGTTGTCGGGAAGAAGCGGGAAAAGGCGATCGCCGAGGCAAGGCATCTTTCCATCTATCTGATCCGCGAAATCACGGAAATGTCTTTCCCAAACATCGGAAAACTCTTTGACCGCGATCATACCACCATTCTCTCATCCTATCAGAAGATTTCCCGGCGCGTCAAAAACGACCCCGCGTTTTCCCTCGAGCTGAACGAGCTTCGCAAGGGAATTTGAATGGAGAAGACCTTGGAGAAGGGGGAACCCCTCTTTTTCGAGGAAAAAGCAGGGGTTCCCCCTTCTCCAAACCTCTTCCCCTTCCCCCGAAAAAGCGCACACGAGGGGAATTTTATGGGTTTGCGCGAACAAAAGCGGCTCTGAAGTTTGGTGCGAACATAGCGTAGCCGCTTTCTGAATGAACCGCGTTGCGGTTCATTCGCTCCCGCCCCAACGGCGCGTGTTCAAAGGCTCCGGCTGACGGTAGAAAAGATAACTTTAGAGTGGAAAAGGCATCCCGCCGCTTTGCGGCGCCCCTCATCCTCTTCCCACCCAAGGGAAGGCTAACGGAAGTCCGTGCGAACAAGGCGGGTAGCTCTCTGTCATATCACTGAAACAAATTGATACTATCCTGTCACCAAACATCCCGGCTGTCCGCTCTGTTAGCAGAAACAGTGTGAAAAGTTTTTGAAAGGGTTCCAAGGGAAAACTTTTTTCAAAAAGTTTCCAAAGTCATATTGTAAATAACATCCCGTCTGTCCGCCTTGTTCGCACAAACGGCGCGGAAGTTCTTTTGCATACTTTTCTTTCAAGAAAAGGAAGGCAGTTTCTTGACCTGTTATCCACAGGGGTGGAAAAGGGTGTGGAAAAGAGCGGTACAGAGAGGGACAGGGATGTGGACGGAGAGGACGAGAGCGGGGCTGGAACGGGTTCTTGACGGGTGGAGAACCGAGAGGCTCCAAGATGTGGAAAATCAGAAAAGAGAGGGAAAAGGGACGGGAAAGAGACAGCGGAGGAGCATTTTTCCACAGGGGATTCGCTGTGGAAAAGAGAACCAAAGCGCAACGGATTCTCAAAATCGGGAAAACCGGGGCGCGAGGGGCGAAACCGGCAGAAAGTTTTCCACAGGCGTCCACAGGTTTTCAGACGCTTTCCCGGCAGTTTCTGTTTCCGAAAACCCCTGAAAAAGCCGGTTGACAGGCGGCGGGGCGAACCTTTCCACCGTTTTGACAGGGTCTGCTGTTAATACTTCTAAAATAATGATCTATCTATTCTACTATACCGCGTGCGCGGGAGAAAATCATACAAGAAAGGTAACAAACCTATGAAAATCGTATTCAACCGCAAAATGATTATGGAAGCGACCGCACCGCTGATGAGCACGGTTTCGGGAAAATCCACGCTGACCGCCGCGGAGGGGATTCTCATCGAGGCGGCGGCGGACGGGGTCTGCACGCTGACCACCTTTGACCTGGAGAAAGGAACGAGACTGACCGTCACGGCGCAGGTGGAAGAAGCGGGAGCGTACATTCTCAACGCGCAGAAATTTTCGCAGACGGTTCGCGTGATGGAAGGGGAAGAGGTCACACTCACCGTTTCGGACAATCTGCAGGCGTGCATCGCGAGCGGAAAATCGACGCACCGAATGAACGCGCTTGCGGCGGCGGACTACCCCGCCATCCCGAGGCTGGAGACCGAGGACGGGTTTGTGATCGGGCAGGCGGTTTTGAGAGAGATGATCGGAAAGGCGATGTACGCGATGGCGTCCAACGACCAGAGACCGGTTCTCAACGGGTGCTATTTCAAGGTGACCAACGACGAATTGCTGTTGGTCTCGTGCGATAGCTTCAAGCTTGCGAAGTGCGCGGTCAAGGCGACCATCGAAAACCGCAACAGCGACGGTTCGGATCTGAAATTCTCGTTCATCGTTCCGACCAAGACGGTCAACGAGCTTTACCGAATCCTCAAGGACGACGAGAGGGAGACAGTTCGCATCTATATGAGCCGGAAAAACATCGTGTTCCGGTTTGAGAACATGATCTTCTTCTCGCGCCTGATCGACGGAATTTATATTGATTACGACCGCATCATCATGACCAACCATAAGATCTACGCGAAAGCGAACCGGGAACGCCTGATCGCGGCGCTGGAAAGAGCGGCGCTCGTGACCGAGGAAAAGGTGGCGGGGAGCGTGCGGTCTCATGTCAAGCTGCAGTTTGAGGGGAACCTGCTCAAGATCTCAGCGGTGTCCACGCTCGGATCAACCTACGACGAGGTGGAAATCGAGCATGAGGGCGCCGACCTGCTGATCGCGTTCAACAACCGATTCTTAATCGACAGTCTCCGGGCGTCCTCGGCGGAGGTCGTGCGCATCGCGCTGACGTCGCCGCTGACGAGCATCAACATCGAGCCGGCGGAGGAGATTGAGGATCAGACCGAGCTGTTTATGTTGCTTCCCGTCCGCATGAAAGAGTAAGCGCGGGCGACAGAAATTTCGAAGTTTTATGACCCTGAAATGATCTGTAAACGCATTCAAATCACCGATTTTCGGAATATTCGGTCGGCGGACGTGCGGTTTGACGACGGCGTGAACGTGCTGGTCGGGGCAAACGCGCAGGGAAAAACCAACCTGCTGGAGGCGATCTTCTACGCGGCGATCGGAAAGAGTTTTCGGACAACGCATGACGAAGATATGATTCGGTTCGGGAGCGAGCTTTGCGAAATCTCGATGGATTTTGCCGACAGCCGGCGCGAGCAAAACCTGACCGTTCGTCTGATGCGCGGCAAGCGGCGGCGGATCGAGCATAACCGCGTGCGGCTTGCAAAGGTCTCCGAGGTGGTGGGTCTGTTCCGAACGGTTCTGTTCTGCCCGGAGCATTTGGCGCTGGTCAAGGAAGGACCGGCGGAGCGGCGCGGATTTTTGGACGTTGCCATCTCCCAGCTCTACCCGAACTACCTTCGCAGTCTGCAGAGCTACCATCAGATTCTCAAACAGCGCAACCAACTGATCCGCGACGCGGAAAACGACCGCGCGACCTTCCGGGCAACCATCGAGCTTTGGTCGCTTCAGCTGGCGCGGGAAGCCGCCGTGATCTCGCAGTACCGTTATCGGTATCTGACCCTGCTGCAGCCCGCGATTCGGGCGTGCTTTGCCGAGATGACCAACGGACGGGAGACGCCGGACGCGGTTTACGAGTCCTCGCTGCATTTGGAGCCGGAGGCGTTTGACGACCCCGCCGCGGTTGAAGCGGTCTACCGCGAGCGGCTGATGTCCCATCATGACCGCGAAATTGCCGCGGGCAGCACGCTTTGGGGCGTCCACAAGGATGACATCCGCATCGACCTGAACGAAAAACCGGCGCGTCTGTTCGCCTCGCAGGGGCAGCAGCGATCCATCGCGCTCGCGATGAAACTCGCCGAGGGCGAGATCTGCCGCAATATTTGCGGCGAAATCCCCGCGTTTCTGCTCGACGACGTTTTCTCCGAGCTGGACGCAACCCGCCGCGCCTACCTCGCCGAAAAAATCCGAGGCAGACAGGTCATCATCACTTCCTGCGAACCAATCAGCACAGCAGGCAAAATCATCCGCGTCAACAACGGAGAGTATATAGGATAAGAAGGGGTAGACCTTGGGGGCGGGAGACCTTTTTCTTCCGCGAAGAAAAAGGTC
>CAKJZF010000039.1 GCA_918290775.1 Clostridiales bacterium
CATCCGCCTTGTTGGCTTTGACGTTCTTTTTCGGCGTCGGGGCAACCTCTTTTTCGGCGTCCGAGACCCGCAAAACGCCGGATTCCCGCCAAAACGCAATGCCATCGCTGATGGCTTCCTCCGTCATGCCTGCCGCTTTTGCCAACGCCCGTTCGTCGGAAAGCCCGTCGGCGATCAGAAGCAGGATCCGCAGTTGTGCATCCGTCGCGCCCGATTCCAGCGCCGCGGCGGGCAGATTCAGCACGCGATCGCCGTAATTCCATTGGAAATTCATGATTTCTGTTCTCCGATCATTCTTTGGAGTTGCGGCGGCAGAGCCGGTAATTCAGGCTCATGAGCGAATCGCCGAGGTGAACCTCCTCCACGGCGATTTCGGGATCGTCGTAGTGCAGTTCTTTGCCCGTAAAATTCCAAAACCCGCGGATTCCGGCGGCAATCAACCGCTCCGCGACCGCTTCCGCCTGATCTTTGGGAAGTGTGAGCACTGCCATATCCACGCGCGTTTGCCGACAGAAATTTTCCAACTCGGTCATGCTGCGGATCATGACGCCACCGACCTCCCGCCCGATGAGCGAGGGGTTGACGTCGAACAGCGACACAATGTCCACGCCGCGCTTGGTGAACATGGAGGAGCGCACGAGCGCCCGCCCGAGGTCGCCGGCTCCGATGATGACGGCGCTGATGCCCGCGCCGACGCCGAGCAGTTCACAGATCTTTGCGTAGAGAAAACTGACATTATAGCCGTAGCCCTGCTGACCGAAGCCGCCGAAGCAGTTCAGATCCTGCCGGATCTGCGACGCGGTGATATGCATCATGTCGGCAAGCTCTCCCGAGCTGACGCGCATCTTCCCCTCGCGGATGAGAATGCGCAGATACCGAAAATAGCGCGGCAAACGACGGATGACCGCGTCCGAAACATATGTTTTTTCTTCTTCCGAAGAAAGCGGAGTTTGTTTTTGCGATGACATAAAAACGCTCCTTTCGCAAAATGAATATATGCAGTTTTGTGAAGTTTGACGGGAGACCGTTCGCTGCGCCGGGGCGGCGAAAAAACTTTTCCACACCCGTCCGCCGGGGGAAAGTTATCAACAGATTCCACAGAGTTTCCCACAGGAAACCCGCTCCGAGCGCCCTTTTTCGACGATTTTCCGAATCTTTCGAGCTGCTTTTTTACGTTTTTCAACAGGCTGTGGAAAACGCTTGTGGAAAACCGCTTTTTCAAAAACGCAAGTTCAGGCGCCGATTTTTCGTTCAAACCGACGAAATTTCGCTTTTTGAAGGGATACGCTTGACAAATGCGAAAACCCTTTTCCGAGGGGGGGCGGCTTGCTTGCACGGAACTTGCCGTATATCGGAATATGCAAACAGCAGAAGGTTCGGCGCGGCGCGTCAAACCGCGGCGGCGGGATCGTCGAGTGCCGACGCGTTGAGGGATGTGTTTGCGAAATTGCCTTTCAGATATTCAAAATATCCGGCGGCGGCAACCATGGCTCCGTTGTCCCCGCAGAGCGATCTCTCCGGCATGGCGAGGTGAACCCCGCGCCGTCGGCAGAGCGACTCTAAGGCGGTGCGCAGATGCGAATTTGCCGCAACGCCGCCGGCAAGAACGAGCGTTGGAAGCCCGCTCTGCCGCAGGGCAAGATCGGTTTTTTTCACGATCGCCTCCACGATCCGCGCGGTATAGGACGCGGCGACATCGGCACGGTTGACGGGAGTTCCCTTTTGCGCGGCACCGTTGAGATAGTTAAGCGCGGCGGTTTTGATGCCGCTGAAGGAAAGCGCGATCTCGTCACCCGAAAGCGCGGGCGTCGGGAGCGGGACGGCGGTTTTGTCGCCTTCATAGGCGAGCTGATCCAGTGCGGCGCCGCCGGGGTACGGCAAGCCGATCACGCGCCCGAGCTTGTCAAACGCCTCTCCTGCCGCGTCGTCGCGCGTTCCGCCGATCTCGAGGTAGGTCGTGTCGTCGGTGACGTGATAGAAAGCGGTATGCCCGCCCGAAACCACCAGCGCCAGAAACGGGGGCTTGAGATCGGGAACCGAAAGATACGCGGCGGCGACATGCGCGTGGATGTGGTTGACCGCGATCAGCGGGATGCGGTTGGCATACGCCAGCGATTTTGCAAAATTGACCCCGACCAGCAACGCGCCGATCAACCCCGGATGCGAGGTGACGGCAACGGCGCCGATCTCGCGAAGCGAAACGCCCGCGGCGGCGAGGGCTTCCTCGGTGATGCGGGTGACGGCTTCGATGTGCGCCCGGCTTGCGATTTCGGGAACGACGCCACCGTAGAGACGGTGCGTCTCGATTTGAGACGCAATGATGTTGGAGCGGATGCGGCGAACGCCGTCCGCCATCTCCACAACGGCGGCAGATGTCTCATCGCAGGAAGATTCCATTCCGAGAATATACATGGTTGTTATTGAACCTCCGCGATCGGAAATGAAATAATAGAACGAATCCGAAACCTATTCTTAAAAAATCGGATTTTTGAGCCTTATTTTTCAAAATAAAAGGGGTGAATTTAATCTTCTTTCGGAACCTCTGCAAGAACGCGGGTCATCACCAGCGCGTCCTCGGCGGGATGCTTGTAGAAATGCTTCCGAACGCCGACCTTCTCAAACCCGAGACGCTCATAGAGCGCGATGGCGGGAAGGTTGGATTGGCGCACCTCGAGCGAGACCGACTCCAATCTCCGGTTTGCCGCCTCCCGCAGAAGCGCGGAGACGATCGCCCGCCCGCCGCCGAGCCGACGGCAATCAGGATGAACGGCGACGTTGGTGATTTGTCCCTCTTTGGGAGCAATCAGCATTCCGCCGTAGCCGATCACGTTGTTTTCCGTCAGGGCGACAACCCCGACCGCTTCGTTTGAAAGGAGCCATTCCAGCGCCCGCTCGCTCCATGGTTCGGCAAAGCAAAGCTTTTCCAGCGCGGCAACGGCGGGCAGATGCTCCCGCTTCAGCTGTTCGGTTTGCATGGGGGTCATCCGCGTGTCGGGAAGAGGAGCGTTTTCACGCTCTCGGTAATTTCGGAAAGACAGCGGCGGTAGGTTTCCATGTCGCCTCCGTAGGGGTCGGAAATGTCTTTGGGCATCCCCGTAATTTTTCCGGCAAGCCCGGGAAACTGCATCATCAGCCCCATCACGTGACTGCCCGAAAGCCCGATGATCATGTCGCATTGCCCGGCAATCTCGGGCGAAAGCCGGTGCGCGGTGTGCGTGCGGTAATCGTGGTTCGGAACGGGGGTCACGCCGGCTTCCTCCAGCGCACGGAGCGCGTTGGGAGAGATCGGATCCCCTTCGATCGCGGCAAGCCCCGCACTGATGGCTTCCACAGCGGGGGAGGCGCTGTCGCGAACCGCTTCGGGGAGCGCGTTGCGAAGCTCGTTTGCAAGGCTGTTCGCAACCGCCGCCGCCATGGGAGAGCGGCATGTGTTTCCCGTGCAGACGAAGCAGACGCGCAAGGGGCGCGAGATCTCCCGTTCGTTTTTTTGCTCCTGTTTTTCGGCAATGACAGACATTCAGGAATCCTCCGCGGTCAATTTTTCAATGGGGTAGCAGACGCGGGCGTCGCTGTCGTAGATCAACTGGGTGCCGAAATGAAACACCGCTTCGGCGTCATTCAGCTTTTCGCCCCGGATTCCGGGGTAGAGATCGGGAACCTGACCGTCGGCGGTCAGCGGTTCATAAACGAGAATTTCACTGTCGTATTCGCGGTAGACAAGCTGATAGGCGAGCGGCAGATCGGTATGGGTAAAAATCAAGTCATAACCAACCGTTGCGGTCGCGAGGACACGCGAGGACAGGAACGAAACCCCGTTGGAGAGGGCGTCCCGCAACCGTTCCGCGGCGGCGGAGTCAAAGGAGAAGAGAACGGGCATGGTCGCACCCGCAGTCATACCTGGGACGCAGAGAGCCGCGCCCGCGAGCGGCATATCCGAAAACGATGGCAGGGTGACCCCGTCCGAAACGTAAATCTCGTAATTGCCGTCGGTCAAAACGCCGTCCATGGCTTCCACACGGTAGAAGGAGGTCAGACTGCCGCCGGGTGAGCGATAGACGCCAACAAGACTGTCCGGGTCGTACGCCGTGGCGTGAAAATGGGAGACATGGTGGTAGATCGCGCCGCTTTTTGGGTCGCGGTATCCTTCGCGGTCAACGACAAAGGTCGCCGTCCGGCCGCAGGAAGAAAGAACCGCCAGCACGGCAAGCACCAAGGCGAGCAGATGAATGAAACGCTTCATGGGTCTATGCTCAATAGCCGAACTGACCCGAGAGAGAGTCGTCGTTTTCGATCCAGTCGCTGACGGGAATGACGCGGAAGGACTCCTTGGTGTCCCGCACCACAACCTCTTTGATGCCCGCGTTGATCACCTGACGTTTGCACATCATGCAGCTGCAGGTGCCGGGGGAAAGTTCACCCGTACGCGCGTCGATGCAGGTCATGTAGAGGGTCGAGCCAATCATCTGGTCGCGGGGAGCGGCGATGATGGCGTTTGCCTCGGCATGGATGGAGCGGCAAAGCTCATAGCGTTCTCCGCGCGGGATGTTCAGCTTGTCCCGCATACAAACGCCGAGATCGGTGCAGTTTTTTCTGCCGCGCGGGGCGCCGTTATAGCCGGTGGAGATGATGCTGTCGTTTTTGACGATGATCGCCCCGAACATCCGGCGCAGGCAGGTGGATCGTTCGGCAACCGTCTGTGCAATATCGAGGTAATAGTTGATCTTGGAAACGCGCTCCATAAGTCAGCCTCCGATGCGTTTGAATTGCGCCGTGCAAAAAGCGGGGCGCCCGAACGGTACAATACACCATTCTACATTATTATATACCTTTTTTATGGCAATTTCAAGTCCTTTTTGCGGATTCTGCCCATTTTTCTTCCCGACGGGCGTTGCGGCGCCGGTTCCTTACAAGAACATTTCCTGCAAAAACGCTGAAAACGCATATACGCACCGCAAAAAATGAAAAACAGGTACAGTCTTGTACCAGAATTCGTATCATGACCGTATTCTTGCGGTTTTTCGCTATACGGTATGCAAATAAGGAAGAAAAACCTCCAGCCGACGGAGAAAAAAGACTTTTTTCTGAAAACCTATTGAAAAGCGGCGGGAAGTATGCTATAATCAATAAAAATACCCGAATACGATCAAAAACAGGGGAGATTTTTCAGATGAGCAGTAAAGAACAGGTTAAGTGCCTGATGCCGATGGTGGAGTTGGAGCGTGACAAAATTCACTTGAGCGAACATTACGATAAGCAGGGAACCGGTCTGCATGACCATGCCTTCTTGGAGTTGACCTATATCGTTCGCGGGACGGTCGAGCATACTTTGGACGGGCAGATGACCGAGCTGCACGCGGGCGATTATCTGATAGTGGACTACGGAAGCCGCCATTTCTACCGTTGCAAGGATCCGGGCGGATATGATAATGTGGATTGCCTGTTTCTTCCCGAAATCATTGATCCCGTTCTGAAAGGGACCAAAAGTCTCCGCTCCCTTTTGGAGCATTATCTCTTGCATTTCAATATGCAGGCGTTTGTGCAGAATCCCGCCCGCATGGTTTTCCATGACGATGACGGGCGCATTCTGGAGCTGATCCGCCGGTTGCATACCGAGGAATTGGAGCGGGGCGCGGGCTACGTGGAGTTTATGCGCTGTTATTTGGTGGAGATCCTTTTGCTCACCATGCGGAAGCTCGACGACGCGCAGGCGGCGGCAACCGGGCATGACATTTGCGGCTTCATCGCCGGGTACGTCCGCGAACATTACATGGAGGAGCTGACGCTCCAATCGCTTGCCAAGCGTCTCAATTACAGCCTGCCCTATTTGAGCAAGAAATTCAAGGATGAAACAGGCGTTTCCTTTGTCACCTATCTGCAGAACTACCGCGTGATGGAAGGATGCCGCCTGCTCGCGAATTCCAACCGCACGTTTGCCGAGATCACCGAGATGGTTGGCTATCACGACGTCAAATTCTTCTCCGACCTGATCAAGCGGTTTACGGGACTTTCTCCCCGCAACTTCCGCCGCAAGCAGAGACTGTAAGGAAAAAAACGGCTTTTTTCCAAAAGCAGGACATCTGTATCTGTTGCGTTCCTTTTCGTCAAGTTCTTGGGAGGAGAGGGAGCGCGAGGGAGGGGGACCCGTCTTTCAAGAAGGGTCCCCCTCCCTCGCGCTC
>CAKJZF010000040.1 GCA_918290775.1 Clostridiales bacterium
CCCCCCCCCCCACGCCATGCGTATTCTTGTCCCCTTAAACGGGAAGCAGCTCCTCTTCGGAAACCTTTTCTCCCATCATGCCGAGAATCTCGGTCAGGATCCGCTCGGAAGCGTCCTGCGGGATGACCTCTCTCTGCCGCTCGCGCATCGTCTCCGCCTCGGCGGGATTCAGCGTCAGGCGTTTGGCAACCCGCGCAGCACTCGCCACGTCATCCGCGAGGACGGAAAGCCCGTGATCGGCGAAGAACCTTGCATTTTTGGTCTCACAGCCCGGAATCGCCTGCAGATGTACCAGCGGGATGTTGGAAACCGCCGACTCGGTGCTGGAAAGTCCGCCCGATTTGCTGATCATCACGTCCGCCGCCTCCAAATAGAGGTTGACATCCGTGGTGAAGGACACGGGACGCACCCGGTTGGTCGCTTCGCGCAAAACGTCCAGCTTCTTGATCAGCTTGGCGTTCCGTCCGGCGAGCACGAGGATCAGACTGTCACCCGGATCCTGCGCAAGAATCTCCCGGCAAAGATCCAAAATGTTGCCCGCTCCGGCTCCGCCGCAACCAACCAAATATACCCGCCGATCCTGCGGAATGTCAAGCATTTCCCTCGCCGCCGCCTTCCCGACGCGGTGATTGAGCTTTTCGCTCACGGGAATCCCGTCGCAACTGATCTTCTCGGCGGGCAGACCGCGGCGGATCGCTTCCGGAATCAGCTCTTCATGCGGCAGAAAATAGTGATCCAGCTCCGCGTCACAGAAAAACGGTGTCATGGTATAGTCGGTCAGGATCCCGAAGGTCGGAACCGTCAGTTTCCCCTTCCGCTTGAGCGCACCGCAAGCCTCCATACCGAAGAAATGCGTGCAAATGACTGCGTCAAATTGCTTTTCGCGGATATAGGCGTCGAGTTTCTTCGCGGAAAAGGTCGCCGGAAAATGAAAGGGAGACGGCAATCGCGACCGATCATAGAGATCGCCCGCGTGATAGACCGCGCTGAACACCAAAGGCGCCACGCGAATCGTCATATTATACCAAAAAGGGATCAAAGCCCGTCTATTCGGTTTTCCGATGGAAAGGGATTCGGCGATCTCGGCTTCTATGCCGCAGCGATTCGCGGTTTCCGCAATCGCGCGTGCCGCGCTGTTGTGTCCCTCTCCGGTGTTGCTGCTTAAAAGCAAGAATTTCATTTCATGCCCTTCCTTCAAACAGTCACTACCATACTATAATATATGTAAACAACCGGTGTTTTCGAACATCGGTTCATAGCGCTTTTTTGTTATTATATCAGAAAAATGTCGAAAAGTCAATAGTTAAACGTAAATTCATAGTGCGAGGGAGTGCAGGAAAGATGCGGAAACGCCACCCGAACGCTCCGAAGCCCCTTTGACAAGCGCGTTTTCCTGAAAAAAGAGACAAAAAGGGATGAAAAATTTTCAAAAACTATTTACAAACCGAAAAGAATGTGTTATAATACATCTGTATGACGTTGACGCAGCCGATCGGCTTGCCCGGAATGTCCGGGTCTTCACCCGCCGTCGAGCCGGGTCAATCGCATCAAATTTTCAGAAAGGTGAAGGAACCAACCATGCAAAAGGATGAAAAGCAAGCCCTGATCGAGCAGTACGCTGTTCATGAAGGCGATACGGGTTCTCCCGAGGTTCAGATCGCGATCCTCACGTCCCGCATCAACAATCTCACCGAGCATCTCAAGGTGAACAAGAAGGACTTCCACAGCCGCCGCGGTCTTCAGAAGATGATCGGGCACAGAAGAAACCTTCTCGGCTATCTCCAAAAGGTTGACATCGAGCGCTACCGCGCCATCGTTGCCAAGCTCGGCTTGAGAAAATAAGAGCCTATCGGGAGCAGGAGCAGGGCAATTCGCTCGGCTCCCGCTCCCCTTGCTCTTTTTAAGGCAATACCGCGCAATGCGCGGCTGACGCCTTGAGGTTCCCTTCGCACCGCATCTTTTCCGTTATATTGCACCAAAACTCCTTTCCTGTGCGCCCACACAGGCGGCGTCGTTTTGGTTGATCTGACGAAACATCTGCGGCGCGGATGAACCATCAGAATTGTGCAGTATTGCCTCAACATCAAAAGACACGGTTCCCGTCGGAAGGATTAGCAGTTAACCGGGTCCCCGACCGCGTGCGGTCGGAGCCTCCGTTAAGTGCTAAACCTCCGCGAAACCGAAAAAACAACGGAGGAAAAAACAAATGTCCAATCCCATCAGCACCCCCATGCAATTCAAAAACCACAAGGTGTTCAACTACACCCTCGCGGGTCGCCCGCTCGTCATCGAAACGGGCAAGGTCGCGGGACTCGCAAACGGTTCGGTTTTCTGCCGCTACGGCGACACCGTCGTTCTTTGCTGCGCAACCGCCAGCGAAAAGCCCCGCGACGGCATTGATTTTCTGCCCCTTTCGGTCGACTTCGACGAGAGAATGTACGCCGCCGGAAAGATTCCGGGCGGATACCTCAAACGCGAAGGACGTCCGAGCGA
>CAKJZF010000041.1 GCA_918290775.1 Clostridiales bacterium
AGCAGAAGGATCGCATTTCCCCCTTTTCCGAAAGCAGCTCCACGCGAAGCATCGAACGCAATTCGAGACGGTAATCGTCGGTCAAAAGGCGGTGGAGGAGATCCAATTCGGAGGTTTCAAGCTCCGCCATAAAGCCCATCCTGCCAAGGTTGACTCCGAGAACCGGGGTTCCGCGCATTGCCGCGCGTCTTGCCGCTTCCAGAATGGTTCCGTCGCCGCCAAGCACGATAATCGCGTCTGCCTCGGAATATACGCTCTCCAAAGGGAGATAGGTGACATTTCCGAGCTGCACGCCGAAGCGCCCCGGTTTATCCCGGTTGAAGGAGGCGACCAAAACCTCCGCGCCCTCCGCGAGCAACCGATCCGCAACCGCCTTCGCAGCTTCGACCTTGTCGGCAAAATTGAAATTGGTGACCAAGGCAAATTTACGCATATCACCGCGCTCCTTTCCTGTTTTCAATGACTGTCGAAACAGCGGATTCATCCACCTCCGGCAATCCGCCCTCGCGGGTGAACCGCACAAGAAATTCCCGATTCCCGTCGCCTCCCGTGATGGGGGACGCGATCAGCCCGACAGGGCGAAGCCCCGCCGCTCTTCCCGCCGCCAAAACCCGCTCAACTGCGCATTTCTGCGCCTCAACGCTTCTGACGATACCGCCCTTCCCGATCATCGCCCGTCCAACCTCAAACTGCGGTTTGATCAGGCAGACCGCTTCACCGGATGGTTGAAGCAGGGCGGGAAAGCGCGGGATGATATAGGTTGCCGAAATAAAGGAAACGTCCATCACGATCAGAGAAACGGGCGCACCGACGGTTTCGGCGGTCAGATAACGGGCATTGCAATGCTCGATCGCGCGAACGCGGGGATCGTTCCGCAGTTTGGCGGCGAGCTGTCCCTCTCCCGCGTCCACCGCGCAAACCGTTGCCGCGCCATGCGCGAGCAGGCAGTCGGTAAATCCGCCCGTGGACGCTCCGATGTCGAGCGCGTCCGCGCCGGTCACATCCATGCCGAAAGCCTCCAACGCCGCCTCCAGCTTCAAACCTCCACGCCCCACATAACGCAACAGATCGCGGATTTCGATCTCCGTTCCGTCGGGAATATCGTCCGAAGCCTTATGGATCGGGATTCCCCCGATCCGGGCATTTCCCTCTTCGATCAATCGCTTCGCCTGTTGACGGCTCGGCGCATATCCGCGAACGGTCAGGTAAACATCCGCTCTCATGCCGCAACCTTTGCGGCAAACCCGGGAATCAGGGAGAGCAGCAACGCACACGCCAATCCGATCGCGAACCCGACCGCTACCTGCGCAAAGGTATGCCCGAGCATAGTCTGAAAGCGTTTGCCGTCCTCCGGATCCGGTTCTCTCCCCTCGTCGACCATGCGGTTGAGAAAACGCGCGTGTCTGCCCGCCTCGAGGCGAACTGCCATCGCGTCGGTCATAATCACGATGGTGATCATCCCAGTAACGATTGGGAGCGGCGAACCCGTTCCATGGGTCACCACAAGCGCCGTGGTCAGACCGACTGCCGCCGCGGTATGTGCGCTCGGCATTCCCCCCGACCCGAAGATCATCGCGCGGAGCGTCCATTTCCGCTCCTTGAATACGCCGGTAAAGAGCTTGGTAATCTGCGAAACCGCCCAGCCCGTGAACGCACTCCAAAACCAATAATTGGTTAAAAAATCCAAAAAGAAATTCTTCATCGTCCGTCCTCTTTTTCACTTTTTGCGTGCCGCGAGCCATTTGGCAAGCGCAACCAACGTTTCGGACTCAGGAAACGCGCAAATCGCGTCAATCGCCTCCGCCGTCAGCCGGTCGGCATAGAACTGCGCTTCCTCCACATCGTAAAAGGAAAGGAAGGTGTTTTTCTTATGCTCGCTGTCAACGCCCGTGCGTTTGCCGAGCGTTTTTTCATCGCCCGTTCGGTCGAGAATGTCATCCACAATCTGAAACGCCAAACCGATCTTCTCCGCATAGGTGACAACCTTCTCCATGGCGCTGTCCTGCAAGGAAACCCCTGCCGCAAGCGCACCGAGGACGCACGCCGCGCTGATGAGCGCACCCGTTTTGAGCGAATGGAGCTTGAGAAGCTCCTCCGGCGAGAGCTTGCGGCGCTCGCCCTCGATATCCATCACCTGTCCGCCCACCATGCCGTACCGCCCCGCGCTGGACGCGAGGTAGGCGGTTGCGATTGCGGCAATCTCGGCTGTCACGGCGGTGTTGGTGGCGGTGGCTTCAAAAGCACCCGTGAGCAACGCGTCGCCCGCGAGCAGCGCGATCGCTTCTCCGTAGACCTTGTGGTTGGTTGGCTTTCCGCGCCGCAGGTCGTCAT
The DNA here is from genome assembly GCA_918290775.1 of Clostridiales bacterium. GTDB lineage: Bacteria > Bacillota > Clostridia > Oscillospirales > CAG-272 > UMGS1865. Next base: position 2,332 of record CAKJZF010000041.1, read on the forward strand.
CATCCATACACGGCAGGTCGTCATGAATGAGCGAGTAGGTATGGATCATCTCCCCGGCGCAGGCAAACGCAACCGCCGCCTCATCCCGTCCGCCGCACATTC
>CAKJZF010000042.1 GCA_918290775.1 Clostridiales bacterium
ACCTTGAGAGGGGGCGGGGAACCTTTTTCAAAAGCGGCTATGGAGTTTTGAGCGAACATCCATTAGCCGCTTTCTGAATGAACCGCGTTGCGGTTCATTCGCTCCCGCCCCAACGGCGCGTGTTCAAAAGCTCCGGTAGCCGGTAGAAAACCCCGCCCCCGAAATTGCCGCTTGCGGCAATTTTCCAAACATCTCCCCCACCCTTCCAAAAAGAGCAGATACGGGGGAAGGGGTATAGAGCAAGCGGAAACAGGGTGGGCAGCCGGGATGATGGATTAGGGGTCAAGGGCAGACCGTTTCATCGGTTTCCGTCCGGTTTTCGAAATCGGGCGTGAAGTCCGCCGAGGCGGCGGCGCGGGACTGGGAAAACCCGCGAAACCCGAGCGAAGCGGCAACCGAGAGAACCGAATCGTATTCGAAGGTGGTCAGACGGCGGTGCAGGGCGGGGTCGGGCGCGGTGGCGGCAAAGTCGGGGGTGTATTGGTTCATCAGGGAGAGCAGGAACCGGGAGACCCCGAAGCGGTCGGCGAGCGCACGGAGAAGCGCGATTGAGTCCGCGCGGTGCGAGGGCAGAACCAAATGGCGCACGATCACGCCGCTCGCAAGCGACCCTTTGGCGGAGAACGTCGGAGAACCGACCTGACGAAGCATCTCGGAGAGCGCGTCGCAGAACACCGGGAAATAATCGGGCGCGGCGGAGAGGGCGCTGGCGAGGTCGCCGTCAAAGTACTTGCAGTCGGGGAGGTAGACGTCGATCAGTCCTTCCAAGGAGCGGAGCGAGGCGACCGACTCATAGCCGCCGCAATTCCAGACAATCGGAATGCCGAGGCTGGGCTTGACCGCCCGCAGAACGGGAATCAATTGATCGGTATAATGGGTTGGGGTCACCAGATCAATGCAGGCGGCGCCGGCGTCTCGCAGACCGAGAATGGCTTCGGCAAGCGCGTCGGCTGACATCGGCGTGCCGATCCCGCCGCGGCTGATGGCGCGGTTCTGACAGTAGACGCACCGCAGGTTACAGCCCGAGAAAAAGACGGTTCCGGCGCCCCGTTCCCCCGAAAGAATCGGTTCTTCCCAAGGGTGCAGACCGATCCGGGCGACGAGAAATTCCTCGGGCGACGAGCAGAACCCGGCAGAGGCGGACCTATCTGCCCCGCAACGGCGCGGACACTGAACACATAGCGGCATGGCGGCGCTCCTTTCCAAATGAACTTGAAAAAACTGTAAATAATTTGACCCGGGACTTTACAAAAGTCCCAAAAAATGATAAAATAAAGAAAGATAATACCGAACGACGGGAGGAAAAACGATGAACCCATCTGTCCTGTATCTGCTTCGGGCGGGAGAGGAAGCCGCCGCGGAAATTGCCGAAGAGGCAACCGAAGCCGCCGCGAGCGGCTTTGATTGTTCTGCCATTTGGGCAAAACTGACCGATTTTGCCGTGACTGCCGGCGCCCGGATTTTGGTTGCGCTGATCGTGTTTTTCTTCGGCAAACTGATCATCCGCGTGTTTATGCGGCTTCTTCGGAAGAGTCGCGCACTCAAAAAAGCGGATGTTGCCGTCTCGCGGTTTTTGGTCAATTTCTTCAAGATCGCGCTGGACGTGATTCTGTTGGTCATGGTAATCAGCGTGCTGGGGGTGCCGATGACGTCGGTGGTCGCGGTCATCACGGCCGCGGCGGCGGCGATCGGCCTGGCGCTTCAGGGTGCGCTCGGCAATCTCGCGGGCGGCATCATGATCCTGATCTTCCACCCCTTCCGCCTCGACGATTACATCGACGCGGGCGGTTTTTCGGGAACGGTGATGGACATCGGCGTGTTTTACACGGTTCTGAAAACGCCTGACAACAAGGAGATCACCATTCCGAACGGCACCATCATGTCGCAGGCGATTACCAACTATTCTGCCTACGACACCCGCCGTCTCGACCTGAATTTCACGGTTGCCTACGGTACCGACATCGAGAAAGTCCGAAAGGCGCTGCTGGAGACCGCGGCAGCGCACGCGCTGGTTCTTGCCGACCCCGCGCCGTTTGCGCGGTTGACCGCGCACGAGGAAAGCGCCGTCAGGTTCACTCTGCGGGTTTGGGTCAAGCGCACCGACTACTGGACGGTCAATTTCGACCTGTTGGAGGCGGTCAACCGCCGGTTCGCGGCGGACGGGATTCAAATACCGTTCAATCAGCTTGACGTTCATGTGATCCCGAACGGGGGGACGCGTGATGGAAACTTATGAAACCGCGGAACGGCTGGTTCGCGCGTTTGCCGAACGGGGGCTGACGCTTTCCACTGCCGAATCCTGCACGGGCGGACTGATCGCAAAGCTGGTGACCGACGTTCCGGGAAGCTCGGCGGTTTTTTCGGGCGGGTGCGTCTCCTATACCAACGAGGTCAAGACGCGGGTTCTCGGCGTTGCGAGGGAGATCATCAAACGCGAC
>CAKJZF010000043.1 GCA_918290775.1 Clostridiales bacterium
CCGCTTCCCCCGTCGTCAGTTCGGCGGCAACCAGCTCCACGGCAAACCCGATTTCGCGCAGCGTCGACGCGGCAACGCGGGCGTTTTCTCCCGCCAGATCCGGGATTTCCGCCGTCTCGGGTCCCATGCTGACCACCAGCCGCACCGGGCACCGGGCAACCTTCTCTCCCAGTTTCTTCTGCGTTCCGGCGGGCGGATCCTGCCCGATCACGGTTCCCGCGGGGCTGTCGTCATAGCGGTATTCCGACGTGACCTCCAGCCGGGTATCCGAAAGGATCTCCTCCTCCCGCATCCCCGCGAAATCGGGAACCGAAAAGGCTTCTCCGCGCGGCGCGAGAACGCCGAAGAGCGAATCCAGTACCACAAACGAAACCGACAGAACCAGCAGATTGGCAAACAGCCATTTTTTGAACACGTGTTTCCGCCCCCAATCGAAACAGGATGTAGAAATCACGCTTTTTCCCCCGAATGTTTTTCGGGAAAGGGGTTCTCCCCCTTCCCAAGGTCTTTCTATTCGCCCTTCTCCTCCGCGCGGCGAAGCTGACCGCAGGAGGCGTTGATATCCGCGCCGAGGGTACGGCGGACGGTGGCGCGGATGCCGCGGGATTCGAGGACGGCGGCAAACCGGCGAACGGCGGCGCGGTCGCTATGCCGGAATCCCGTTTCTTTGACCTCGTTGACCGGGATCAGGTTGACATGGATCGGCATGGCGTCGTGTTTGCCGCGCAGATGCGAATTGAGAACGCGGGCGAGTTTTTCGGCGTCGGCTTCGGAGTCGTTTTTGCCGGCGATGAGCGTGTATTCAAAAGAAATTCTGCGCCCGGTGGCGCCGAAATATGCGCGGCAAGCCGAAAGAAGTTTATCAACGCCCCAGCGACGGTTGATCGGCATGATCGCAGAGCGCGTTTCGTCATCGGGCGCGTGGAGCGAGACCGAAAGCGTGATCGGCAGATTTTCCTCGCGCAGGCGGTCGATCTTGTCGACAACGCCGCAGGTGGAAAGCGAGATATGCCGATAGCCGATGTTGATGCCGGCGGGGTCGTTGACAAGCCGCAGAAATTTCAGAACGTTGTCGTAGTTGTCCAGCGGCTCGCCGATACCCATCAGAACGATGTTGGAGATCCGCTCCCCCATGTCCTTTTGCGCGGCGATGACCTGCCCGAGCAGTTCGCCGGGCGTCAGATCCCGGATGCGTCCGCCGATGGTGGAGGCGCAGAATTTGCACCCCATGCGGCACCCGACCTGCGACGAGATGCAAACCGTGTTGCCGTGGTCATAGCGCATGACCACACTCTCCACGCAGTTCCCGTCTGCCAGCGCAAAGAGATACTTGACCGTTCCGTCGATCGCCGAGACCAGCTTCCGGCGGACGACCGGCAGATGCCATACCCCGGCTTCGCGCAACCCGTTTTTCAGCGCGGCGGGCAGGTTGGTCATCTCGTCGGGAGAAAGACCCCGATGCAACAGCGGAAACATCTGCGCGGCGCGGTATTTCGGTTCGCCGAGCGTGGTCAGAAAATCGGTCAGCTCGGCGGGGTTCATCGAGAGCAGATCCTTCGGTTCCATGCGGTTTCCTTTCCTTAAAGATCAGTTTTTTGCAATACGGTATAGAAAAACCCGTCGGTGTGATCGGTGTCGGGGTAGAGCGAGACCTGCTGGGCGACCGCGAAATCGGGATGCGCCGCGAGAAAATCGCGCACCACGTCGCCGTTCTCCTCGGGCAGGATCGTGCAGGTGGAATAAACGAGTTTTCCGCCGGGCTTGACCAGCGTTGCCGACCGGTCAAGGATCGCTCGCTGGATCGCGGGCAGTCCCTCGCTCGCGGCGGGATCCTTCAGCCGCAGCTCCGGCTTCTTGGCAAGCACGCCGAACCCCGAACACGGTACGTCGCAGATCACGCGGTCGGCTTTCCCCTCCCAATTGGGAAGCGCGGTTCGCGCGTCGCGCTCCGCGGCGGTCAGAATGGTGATGCCGAGCCGCTCCGCGCCCTTTTCGAGCAGGGAGAGCTTGGAACGGTGCAGGTCAAACGCCAGAATCCGCCCGCGGTTGTTCATGTCGGCGGCGGCGCCGAACGACTTCGACCCCGGACAGGCGCAAACGTCGATCACCGTCATGCCCGCGCGTGCGTCCAACGCCCAGACGCACCGCTGGGACGCCTCGTCCTGCACAAAAAAC
>CAKJZF010000044.1 GCA_918290775.1 Clostridiales bacterium
GCGCTCTTTCGTTTCTTGCAAGAAACGAAAGAGCGCCCCCTCAAACGCCCCCGAGAAAGGAAAGAACAGATAAAGGGAAAGGTTATCGGGAAGGTGCGAACAGGGTGGATAGCCGGGCAGCTTGCGTAAGATCAAGGGCAAACCGCCGCTTCGCGGCGCCCCTCATTCGCCTCGCGAACAGCAAGCTGTTTCCGCTCGGCACCTTCCCCCAAGGGAAGGCTATTTTTGTTTGTGCAAACATAGTGTACATCTGGGATGTTTGGATGTTGAACACCGCCGCTTCCACTCTGAAGTTTCTTTTTCTCCCGTCAGCCGGAGCGTTTGTTCGCACGCTTCAGAGGGCGGGAAAAGCGGCTAACGGATGTTCGCTCAAAACTCCATAGCCGCTTTTCTGTTCATTTTGGGTGGGGTGAGGGAGTGGGGGCGGGGGTTACTTTTCTTGAAAGTAAAAGAGGTTTTCCCTGCGGAAAAACAGACAAAAGAACTTTCGCGCAAAGGAAAGCGATCTCACTTTCGTTTTGCGAAAAAAGCGGTTCCCCGCCCCCAAGGTCTTACCATTCCGTCAGTCTTCAGCGGCGTGAGAAAATGCTTCGCGGGCGCGGAAAATCAGAGAGATGCACCAGATGCCCGCCAGGGCGACCACGGTATAGACAACGCGGGAGAGCAGCGTTGTGGGTCCGCCGCAGATTTGAGCGACGAAGTCAAATTGGAACAAACCGATGCTGCCCCAGTTCAGTGCGCCGATCACAACAAGGATCAGGGCGATACGATCCATAATCATCATGGTTGAAAGGCTCCTTTCGGAAAAAATGACAATTTCGTCACGGAAAAAATTCCGTTGTCAGTAGTTTGCGCGGCGCGGTTCGTTGTCATGCACGAAGGACGCGACTTGTCCTTGGAATTTTTATGCAGCTTCGGAATTTTTTGAAAACCTGCCGAAAACGCCGTCAAAGGACGAATCAAGTTCGCGTTTTCCGCTTGACAAGTCCGCGCGAAACGATTATAATATAGGGGAACCTCTGAATATTCGGCGTGCTTCGGGCGGCGAGAAGATTTTTTGTCAGATCAGCCAAAAAGACGCCGCCGGTGTGGGCGCACCGGCAAGGAGTTTTGGCGCAATATGACGGAAAAGATTCCGTCGCTCCGGAGTGCGAAGGATTTTTAGAGGTCCCCATAGGTGAAAACAATTTCCGAGGAGGAAACGACATGGAAGCCAAAAAATTGCAAACGCTCCGCGAGATTGCCAATCAGGTTCGCGTTGGCGTGATCGAGGGGACGCACGCCGCAAAGTCGGGACATCCGGGCGGTTCGCTCTCGATCGCGGACATCCTGACCTACCTTTACTTTGAAGAAATGAACGTCAATCCCGCGGATCCCGACTGGGCAGAGAGAGACCGCTTCGTTCTTTCCAAGGGGCATTGCGCACCCGCCTACTACGCGGTGCTCGCCGAGCGCGGCTATTTCCCGCCCGAGGAGATCACAACTCTGCGGCATTACCCCTCCCGCCTGCAAGGGCATCCAGACCGCAATTCCACGCCCGGCGTGGATATGTCAACCGGGTCGCTGGGGCTTGGAATCAGCGCGGCGGCAGGCATGGCGCTCGCCGCGAAGGTCGACCGCAAGGACTACCGCGTTTACACCATCGTCGGCGACGGAGAGAGCGAGGAAGGTCAGGTTTGGGAGGCTTGTATGTTCGCCGCCCATTACAAGCTCGATAACCTCGTTGTCATCATCGACTGGAACGGACTTCAGATCGACGGTCCGGTTGCCGAGGTCATGAACCCCACACCGCATGACAAAAAGCTGGAGGCGTTCGGCTTCCATGTGATCACCGTCGACGGGCACGATTTCGATCAGATCGCCGCCGCCTTCGCCGAGGCGAAAACGGTCAAGGGCAAGCCCACCGCGATCATCGCGAAAACGGTCAAGGGCAAGGGTGTTTCCTTTATGGAGAATCAGGTCAAGTGGCACGGAAGCGCACCCAACGACGAGCAGTACGCGCAGGCGATCGCAGAATTGAAGGGAGGAAACTGACATGGCGGAAAAGTTGGCAACCCGCGAGGGGTACGGCGACGCTCTGGTCGCGCTCGCGGAGAAATATGACTATGTGGTTTTGGACGCGGATCTTGCCGAGGCGACCAAGACCGTGAAATTCAAGAAGGCGTACCCCAACCGGTTTTTCGATTGCGGCATCGCCGAGGGCAACATGATGAGCGTGGCGGCGGGCATCGCCACCACGGGCAAAACCGTTTTTGCCTCCAGTTTTGCGATGTTTGCGGCGGGAAGAGCCTTTGAGCAGGTTCGCAACTCGATCGGCTACCCGCACCTGAACGTCAAGATCGGCGCGACCCACGCCGGCATCACGGTTGGTGAGGACGGCGCAACCCATCAATGCAACGAGGACATCGCGCTGATGCGCACCATCCCCGGCATGACCGTGGTCAAC
>CAKJZF010000045.1 GCA_918290775.1 Clostridiales bacterium
CCCCCCCCCCCCCCCCCCCCAAGCCCCCACTCCACCCAAAAGAACACACGCGGGGAAAATGGGTTCAGATTTGTGCGAACATAAAAGCGGCTATGGAGTTCAGTGCGAACATCCATTAGCCGCTTTCCTGAATGAATCGCTTTGCGATTCATTCGCTCCCGCCCCTGATAAGTGCAATCAAAGGCTCCTGTAGCCCGTAGAAGAGGTAACTTTACAGAAGAAAAGGGCAGACCGCCGCGAAGCGGCGGGATGCCCTTGACCTTAACATAAACGAAACAGCTGACCTGCCCTGTCCGCGACCTCTTTTGCCCCCCCTGTTGCGGGTTCGTCAGTCCGCTTGGCGGATGAGCGTGCCGGACGGGGTTTTGGGAAGCGGTTCCTCCGAGATTTCGTAAAGCGAGATCTGCTTGAAAGCGGGCAAAACCTCGTTGACCTCCGAAACCGCGCGGCGCATCTCGATGGCGGTACGCTGACGGGTGTTGTCATCGTTCAGCGCACGAATGGTCTCGGCGTCGGGGTAAAGGATCGCCTTGAGAACCACGTCGTCGCCGGTCTCGTTCGGGACCGCGCAAACCAACGATTCGCGGACGTATTTGGTGCTGTTGAGCAACGCCTCCAGCTCCTCGGGGAAGATCTGCTTGCCCGAAGCGTTCACGATCGTGTTCTGCCGGCGGCCGATCACGTGCAGGAAACCGTCCGAATCCATAAAACCGAGGTCGCCCGTGTAGAACCAGCTGTCGCGAAGCACCTTCGCGGTCGCTTCAGGATCGCCGAAATAGCCGAGCATCACATGGTCGCCCTTGCAGCGGATCTCGCCCATGCCGTCGTCCTGCATATCGTAGATGTCAACGAGCGTGTCGGGCATGGAAAGCCCGGCGGAAGCGTCGTTGTAAAAGCGGTCGCGGTTCACGGCGGCAACCGGTCCGCATTCCACCAGCGTGTACGCCTGAAGCGCGAGAATGCCGTAGTTGCGGAAGCCGCGGAGAACGGCTGGATCCGCCGGCGCTCCCGAGGAGAGAATCAGGCGGAGCTTGCCGCCGAAGCTCTTATGGACAAACGAAAACGCACGGCGTTTTGCGGCGAGCGCGGCTTTCTCGGGGCGGATCGCGTTGGTCACGCGGATCATGTTCAGCACCGACCGCTCCATCCCCTGCCGGCGAATGCTCGCGTCCACCTTTCGGTACATCGTTTCCGCAATGTAGGGAACGCAGTTGATGACCGTGGGGTGGTATTCTTTCATCTCCCCGGTCAGGGAACGCAGCCCTTCCGAGAACGCGACCGCCGCTCCGCAAGAGAACGGAACGAGGAACCCGCAGACCGTTTCATAGGCATGATGGATGGGAAGAACCGAGAGGAACACGTCCTCGGGCGTGAAGCGGATCATGCGGCAGAGGCTGGCAACGTCAAAGCAGAGGTTGCGATGCGAGAGCATCACGCCGCGGCGTGCGCCGGACGTGAAGAAGATCGCCGCCGGGGACGCCGGGTCGATCGGCGCGTCTTTGTCGCCGGCGTCGGTCGCCGCCTCGATCATGGCGGGCAGCTCCGCGAAGCTGACGCGCAGAACGGCGGGGTCGATCGATTCGGTTTTGGGGAGAAAATCCGGGGAACAGATCACCGCGCCGGCGTCGGTCTCCGAAACGATACGGGCAAGCGTTTCGGCGTCGGTCTCCCGGTCAACCGAAACGGCGCACCCCAGCCCGGACACCACCGCAAAAAACGCCGTGACCCAAGCGTAACCGTTGGAACCGGCAACGACAACGCGCCGCCCGCCGAGTCCCTTCGCGGCAAGCGCCGCACGGAGCGAAGCAACGTCCGCGCCGTATTGACGGTACGTGTGGGAAACCGTTTCGCCGTCCCGCTTCTCCGAAAACGCAACGCGGTCGGCAAAGGCGGTGACCGACTTCTGCAGAAGCTCGCGCAGATCCGCGTGCTCTTCAACCGGGTAATTCTGATATGCCATGGGGATTCTCTCCTTTCGGATTCAAACGGCGCCTGCCGGCAACCGCTCCTTCTGCTTCTATTTTACCATATTCTTGACCGAAAATCAAGCCGTTTTTCAACTTTTCCCAAAAGAGCTTGAGGGGAAGACCTTGGGGGGGGGGGGGGGGGGGGGGGGGGGGGGGGGG
>CAKJZF010000046.1 GCA_918290775.1 Clostridiales bacterium
CCGCAATCCGGCTGGGAGACGAGCAGCTCGTCGATGTTGACCCCGAGCGCTTTGGAATAAACGGGATCCAGCGCATGTTCGGCGTCGATAAAAGCGGCGGTGCCGCCCGATTTCTGAACCTCGGCAACGATATGAAGCGCGACGGTGGTTTTACCGGAGGACTCCGGCCCGAAGATCTCGATGATGCGCCCGCGCGGAACACCGCCGATGCCGAGGGCAAGGTCGAGGGAGAGAGAACCCGTATGGACCGCCTGAACTTCCATATGGCGGTTTTCACCCAGTTTCATGATGGATCCGGCGCCGAAATCGCGCTCGATTTGAGACATTGCGGTGGCGAGAGCTTTTTTCTTACCTGCCGCGTCAAGGTCGGTGGGGACGGGAGCTTTGGTCTTTTTGGTGACTGCCATAGTCGTAATTTCCTTTCATTTTTTTGAAAGCGGCAAACGCCGGAATTTCGTGTGATGGGAATATTATACACCCGTTTTTCGCATTTGTCAAGTGCTTTTGGAAATATTTAGTTCCAAAAATGGAATTTTATTTTTAACTTTGCTATATCATTCGCAAAGCAGAACATGAAAAATTCCGAAAAAGAGATCTCGATTTGAGATCAACGGCTTCAAGCCGTCTGTCAGCAGCTTTTTTCAATCCCGCGCAACCTTCTGAAAAAAACTTTTTCCACCCCTTGCATTTATCGGGATCCTATGTTATAATACTATTATATTGGAATATTATCCCCATGCGGGGATTGAAACGATGACATCGAAAGCAAAAGAAAGGATGGTGACTGTTCGATGAACGACGAATATCGCAGAGACGGCGAGAATTCCTTTCGCGAAGATGACCGCGCCGACGATCGGGATCGACGCACGCAAAGCGACCCGTTTGAGGACGATGACGTCAAGGAAGAGGAGCTTCACGACGATGCGTTTGACCCGGATGATCCCGAGCCGAAGCGCGAGGCGCCGAGAACCGAGCGGACAAACAATTCCGGTTCCCGCACCAAGGGAAGGACAGGCTCCGCCAAGAGAACGACCGGAAAAGCGCCGAAAAAAGAAAAGATCAGGTTGAATACCGAAAAGGCATCGCGGCGACGCGAATCGGGATTCCACAAAGCAATGCCGTATGTGCTGCTCGGCGTTGGCGCGTTTCTTGCCATTTGCCTGTTGCTGAATCTGATTTGTAATTTCGGGGATAAACTCCATGACAATCCGGGTGCGCACTGGATGGGTCGGGTCGGCTACGGCATCTGCTACGGACTTCTCGGTTTGTTCGGACCCGCGGTTTTCATCCTGCCGGTGCTGATTTTTTCGCTTTCCTTCCTTTGGAAGCGTTACCGCGAAGCGCATAATCTCACGCCGAAGATTCTGAATTCTGTCGCATTCCTGTTTCTGTTTTCCATCCTGATTCACACATTCTATCTCGCGCTGATCGTCAAGGATCCCGCCGCGCGGAACATGGGCGGATGGACACTGATGAACAAAGGCGCCGCCATGCGGGGCGGAGGACTGTTCGGCGGCAAGATTGCGTGGGTTTTGATCTCGGTTTTGAGTTGGGCAGGATCCTTCATTTTGGAGTTCATTTTGCTGAGCGCGTCCTTCTTCTATCTTTTGGGGGTCACGCCGAGATACCTTCTGATGCGCCTGCGGCATCGCCGGGAGCTTTCCGCACGTAACCGTGCAACTTTGAGTGAGCAGGAAGCGGAGCTTGCCAAGAAACGCGCCAAACAGGCGGCGGAGGCAAAAAAAGCGCAGAGAAGCGACGTCAAAACCACCGCCGACGGCTACCCGGAAGGCGCGTTCATGGTCTATGACACCAATGGGAAACCGTTGGCGGACGATGTGCGCGACCTGCCTCCCATGCCGAATATCGACCGAACACCGGGCGACGCGCTGTATTTGCCGTCCGGTGTGCGTCGGGCTCTGCGCGAGGAGGACGAGCAGAGCAAGCGCGAAGCGGCGAAACAGGCAGAACAGGAGCGTGCCGAACGGGAAAAGGCCGCGGGGGAACGTGAACGCGCGGAAGAGGAGCGGCGCAGACTCTTGGAGCAGACCGAGCGGGAGCGGGTCGTCCGACCCATCGCGCCCCCGACGGACACCCGCAGTTATTACCGTGATGTGGATCCGATTTTTCCGCAGGCGGACAACCGTTCGGCAAAACGGATTCAGAAAGAGGATCGAAATTTCGATCTGAAAAACGTGTTCATTGAAATTGACGATGGCATGGTTTTGCAGTCCGACGCCAAGCACGCGCCGCTTCCTCCCGAAGCGCCGCTTCCCGATCGTTCCTATGCTCCGCCGATGACAGGCTTCGCGCCGCAGAACGCGTCGACCGTGCCGGCAGACGACCCCGCCGGAACCGTCCCGCAGGCGTCGGAAGCACCGATTCCGATGGGTGCGCCCGCCCCGGTTCCGCACCCGCCGACGGAATATGTGTTCCCGTCGCTCGATATGCTCAAACTCGGCGAGCCGATGAGCAAGGAGAACCGCGGAGAGATTGAGAACAATATGCAGCGCCTTGCGACCACGCTCGAGGATTTTCGCATCAACGTTAAGAGCATCGACTATTCCTGCGGACCGACCGTCACGCGGTATGAGATCACGCCTGCCGCAGGGGTTCATGCCCGTTCGATCATGAACCTTGCGAGCGATATTGCGCTGGCGTTCGCCGTGGCGGATGTGCGTATGGCGCAGATTTCGGGCAAGAGTGCGATCGGCGTTGAGGTGCCGAACAAAACCAGACATACCGTTTATCTGCGCAATCTGCTGGAGAGCGAAGCCTTCAAAAAAGGGAAAACCAAGCTTACCGTTGCGCTCGGAGCCGACGTTGTCAACCAGCCGGTTGTGTTCGACATTACGGAAATGCCGCACCTGTTGATCGGCGGCGCCACGAAAATGGGTAAGTCGGTCTGCATCAATTGCACGATCATGAGTATTCTCTTCAAGGCGAGAGCCGATGAGGTCAAGCTGATCCTTATTGACCCGAAGAAGGTGGAATTCACGCCGTATAAGAGCATTCCCCATCTGCTCGCGCCGATCATCACCTCCGCCAATGACGCCGCGGGCGCTTTGCAGGCGGCGGTTGAAGAGATGGAATCGCGGTTTGAACTGATTCAGGAAGTTGGCGTGCGTAATCTGGAAGGTTACAATGAGATCACCAAAGATGATCCCGATAAACCGTTCATGCCGTATTTGGTGATCATCATCGACGAGCTTGCCGACCTGATGATGCAGGCGAGAGATCAGGTGGAGCCTTCCATTTGCCGCCTGTTGCAAAAAGGACGCGCAAGCGGAATCCATCTGATTCTCGGAACACAGCGCCCGTCGGTGGATGTTGTCACGGGTCTGATCAAGTCCAATGTGCCGTCGCGCATTGCTTGCACCGTGGCGTCGCAGGTTGACTCGCGCACGATTCTGGACATGGTCGGTGCGGAAAAGCTGCTCGGTCGCGGAGACATGCTGTATTCGCCGGTCGGTTCCATGAGACCCGAGCGGGTACAGGGCGCGTTTGTTTCCGATCAGGAGGTTGAAAACATTTGCAATTTCATTCGTGCAAAGAACGGAAACGCTGTTTACGATGAGAAGTTCACCCGCAAGATGAAGGAGTTTTCCGCGCAGGTTGCCGGCAAGAGCGGCAAGGGCGAGGAAGTTGCCGTCAGCGAGGACGCCAAGGACGATCCCAAGTATCTCGACGCGGTGCGGGTTGCCGTCGAGGAAGGAAGAATGTCAACCTCGTTGCTTCAGCGCAAGATCGAGGTCGGCTACGGCAGAGCGGCAAAACTGATCGACCGGATGCAGGCGGAGGGCATTGTTTCCCCGCCGGACGGTTCCAAGCCGCGTTCGGTGCTTATCACCAAAGAGGACTATCTCGAACGTTTTGTGGACGGTTCCTTCACCCCTGAAGGAGAGTAAGAGCGGCGAAACAATGGGCTGTCTCATTTCGTTGCGGATTCGGCAAAGGATACAGAATCGCCGGTTCTGCAACGGAATGAGATAGCTTTTTTCGTACCTACAGATTTTATTCGCAAAGCAGGAATTGTATGGCGTTCGGTCGTCTCATAAAAAAATATGTGGATCAAAGGCTCGCGTCATGCAATTTTTTTATCGACACATCAAAATGTTTCATTCAGAAAAACCAAAAAACGGCTTGACAAAGCGAAAGGGCGCGAGTATAATATTTTATTATTGAATAAAGAAAAAAGATGCCCCGGCAGAGCCGATCTCTGCCGGTATATCTTTTGGAGGGTGACCTTGAGAATTTTACTTGCGTTGGCAGTCGCTTTGCTGGCGGGGCTACTGATGTCCCGCGTTACCAAAATCTGGAACCTGCCGGCTGTTACGGGCTATCTTGTGGCGGGGATTCTGATCGGTCCCTATTGTTTGGGTCAGCTCGGCGTCGAGGGGGTTGGATTCATCAGCTCGGCAGATGTGAAAAAGTATGACATTATCTCGCAGGTGGCGCTGGGATTCATCGCGCTTGCCATGGGAAATGAATTTCGACTGTCGGAGTTGAAAAAAATCGGAAAGAAAGCGGTTGTGATCGCCATTTTCCAAGCACTGACCGCAACCCTTTGCGTCGACGTGGCACTCTTTCTGCTACATCAATTCTGGTTGCATGACAAACTCCCCATGCCCGTTGTGCTGACGATGGGGGCGATCGCAACGGCAACGGCGCCCGCCGCCACGCTGATGGTCGTCAAGCAATACAAAGCGGAGGGACCGCTCACCAAACTTCTGCTGCCGATTGTCGCCTTGGACGACGCGGTGGGGTTAATCGTGTTTGCAGTTTCCTTCGGGATCGCCAAGGCGCTCGATGTTCCGGGGGGAAGCGTGGATGTGGTGTCCATTGTCGTCAACCCGCTGATCGAGGTGATCGGGTCGCTGTTGCTCGGAGCTTTGATCGGGTTGCTGTTCCATCTTTCGGAGCGGTATTTTCATTCGAGAAGCAAGCGCATGAGCATTTCGGTCGCGTTTGTGTTTCTCGCGGTCGGGCTTTCCATGGTGAGTTTCCCGATTGGACCCGTGACCGTAGGTTTTTCCTCGTTGTTAGTCTGCATGATGCTCGGAACGGTTTTCTGCAACCTCTGCGACTTTTCGGAGGAACTGATGGAGCGGTGCGACCGCTGGACGGGACCGATCATGGTGCTGTTCTTCGTTATCAGCGGAGCTGGTTTGGAATTAGCGGTGTTTCGGAATTGGCAGATCGTGGTGGTCGGTATCGTGTTCATCCTGTTCCGTTCTCTCGGCAAGATGGAAGGTGCGCGGCTTTCCTCGAAGGTGATGAAATGCGAACCGCAGGTGCAGAAATACCTCGGCATCACGCTCCTGCCGCAGGCGGGCGTCGCGCTCGGGATGTCGCTTGTCGCCATGAATCAGCTGGACAGCGATTCGGGTCGACTGATTCGCAGTATTGCGCTGTTTGCCGTGCTGATCTATGAATTGATCGGACCACTGCTTACCAAGATTGCGCTTGACAAAGCGGGCGAGATCCATGAAAAGCCGGTTCCGGAGCGCGTGCGTGCGGAACGGGAGAAAGCGAAGAAGTCATAAAAAAGATAAGGAAAAGAGGCGTCCGCACAGCGGACGCCTCTTTTCCTTCCGGGAGAGACGGTCAGGTTTTTTCGCGCAATTCGCTCAGGATCCGATAGATCGCCTCGCCGTCCTGTTTGTTGATAAATTGAAACTTGAAGGGCGTTGTGGAGAACGAGAAGATCAGAAATTTCCGGGACGCGGCAGAGATGGAAGGAGAAAAGAAATCCATCGAGCAAACGCCGAAAAGGTCAATCAGAAAGTTGTTGGAGAGATCAATCCCCTTCACATCCTCGAGGTAGAGAAACCGCGTGGATTTGGAAAGCGCACCTCCTTTGCGGATCACGAGACGGCGGTCGGTTAGAATGTATTCGCGGCGGAGCATGGTGCGGCGAAGGAACAGCGCAACCGTTCCGAAAACGGCGAACACAGCCGCGATGATCAGCAGGGAGATCGGCGCGGTGCCGCCGAGAAGGATCCATGTCGCGATCCCGGTGACGAGGCAGGAAACGGCAAAGAAATAGCAGATCGCGCTCACCATATTGTAGAGCAGACCCACACGCTTGCCGACGCGGGCTTGATAGAGAATGGCTTCGTTTTCCGGAAGAATCATCGACAGGATCTCCTTGATTTAAAAATTACGGATGCAATCGAATGAAGAACAAGGTAAAAAATAAAAATTTCCGGTCGCTGCGCTACCGGAAATTTTTGGTGGAGCATAGGGGATTTGAACCCCTGACCCCAACACTGCCAGTGTTGTGCGCTCCCAGCTGCGCTAATGCCCCGTTTTGCCGTGGGGATTCCGGCTTACGCTCGGAATCCCCTTGGAGCTGGTGATAAGACTTGAACTTACGACCTGCTGATTACGAATCAGCTGCACTACCAACTGTGCTACACCAGCATCTCGGCAACATGAATATTATAGCCGATAAACCTTGTTTTGTCAATATTATTTTCAGAAAAAAACGATATTTTTTGTTTTTTCGGAAAAAAGTCCTTGACAAATCGGGAAAGTGTTGTTATAATATGTACTGTTCGGGCTTGTAGCTCAGTTGGGAGAGCGCTGCGTTCGCAACGCAGAGGTCATGGGTTCGAATCCCACCAGGTCCACCATCGGCAAATTGCCGCTCCCGGTTCTCGGGGCGGACGGCAATTAAAAAATCCCCGGTCGCTATGCAACCGGGGATTTTTTTGTCGAAAGGCACCAACAGAAAAAGGCGACCGCTATTGCAATCGCCTTTTTGGAGCTGGTAATCAGAATCGAACTGATGACCTCGTCATTACCAATGACGTGCTCTACCGACTGAGCCATACCAGCACATCGGAATCATCCGACCTTGATATTATATCAAACATACGCACCTTTGTCAATAGATTTTTCGAAAAAAAGAAAAGTTTTTTGCGAAAAGAAAAGCGATTTTTCAAACCATCGGTTGACAAGAAGAGGTGGTTGGTTTATAATAAAGTGGTAGAACAGAGGGCAGGGTAAACAACCCCGTGCTCGGGCAAAAAAGAGGCGGACTCATGCAGATCAAAGGCGCGATTTTCGATTTGGACGGAACATTGGTGGATTCTCTCGGTTTTTGGAAAGACATTTGGGCGCATTTCGGGAAGAAATATCTCGGACGCGAACATTACGAGGGAGAACCCGAATTGACCCGCCGGCTTCGAACGACCACGGTTTCGCAGTGCGCCGCAATTTTGCATGAGGCGTGCGGGTTCGGAGAAAGCGCCGAAGCCTTTGAGCGGGAGCTGACCGATTGCTTTGCCGAACTTTACCGCACCAAGGCAAAGCTCAAACCCGGCGCACGCGAATTTCTTGAGACGCTTGCCAAAAGGAGCGTGAAAATGTGTGTCGCGTCGGCTTCCAACAGGACGCTGGTCGACATCTCGATCGAGCGGTGCGGCATTCGCAACTATTTCAAAGAGATCATCTCCTGCGACGCGGTCGGCAAGGGAAAGGATCACCCGGACGTATTCTTTGCGGCGCGGGAATGCCTCGGAACGCCGCTGGAAGAAACGTGGGTCTTTGAGGATTCCGCGCTTGCGCTCGAGACCGCGCAAAAGGCGGGATTTCCAACGGTCGGTATTTTCGACGCAAACACACCCGATCAAAAGCGGGTTGCCGACGCATCCACCGAATATATCGCCGAGGGGGAGACCTTTTTGAGCCTGCTTTAGGCGGCTTCGGATTTTTTTGCGGAATCCTGTTGACTTTTTTTTGATTTTATGCTATACTTTAGAAAACGCTTGGATGAAGAGGAGTACCTTTCATAAGCCATTCAGAGACGCGGCGGTCGGTGCGAGCCGCGGGCAGAGGAGGGGGAAGGTCGCTTCGGAGCGGTGCGGGCGAAGGGAGAAGTCCTGCGTAGTCTGCAACGGCGCCCGCCGTCATCGGGAAAAGAGTGCATGGGCGAAATGCCCGTGAAATCAGGTGGTACCGCGCGCTTCGCGTCCTGAATCGAGGGACGGGAGCGCATTTTTCTGTTACAGGGAGAATGCCGCTTGCCGCATACGGGAACTGTTTTTCATCCGATACAACAACATAGAAAGAAAAGGAAACGAACAATGGATCAGTACAAAGAACTGCCGAAAACCTATAACCCCGCGGAGTTTGAGGATCGAATCTACGCGGAGTGGTGCGAGAAGGGCTATTTCACGCCCGACCCCAAGAACAACGCCGAGCATTTCTCGGTGGTCATTCCGCCCCCCAACGTCACGGGTCAGCTTCATATGGGTCACGCGCTCGACGAGACCTTGCAGGATATCCTTGTGCGCTACAAGAGAATGCAGGGGTACAATACGGTTTGGATTCCCGGCACCGACCATGCCGGCATCGCCACGCAGATCAAGGTTGAGGAGCGGCTGCGCGAGGAAGAGGGTTTGACCCGTTACGACCTCGGTCGCGAGAAGTTTCTCGAGCGTGTGTGGCAATGGAAGGACAAATACGAGGCTCGAATCACGGGTCAACTCAAGAAGCTGGGCGCGTCCTGCGATTGGACGCGTCAGCGCTTCACGTTTGACGAGGGGTGTTCCCGCGCCGTCCGGGAGGTGTTTGTCAACCTCTATGAAAAGGGGCTGATCTACCGGGGAAACCGCATCATCAACTGGTGTCCGCATTGCATCACGGCGCTGTCGGACGCCGAGGTCGAATACAGCGAGCAGGCGGGCTTCTTTTGGCATATTCGGTATCCCATCAAGGGCGAGGAAGGGCATTATGTTGAGGTTGCGACAACGCGCCCGGAGACCATGTTCGGTGACACCGCCGTTGCCGTCAACCCGAACGACGAAAAGAACGCGCATCTGATCGGCAAAACGCTCATTCTGCCCATGGTTGGGCGGGAGATTCCCGTCATCGCGGACGAATATGTGGAGATCGGATTCGGAACAGGTTGCGTCAAGATCACGCCGGCGCACGATCCCAACGACTTTTTGGTTGGACAGCGACACAATTTGCCCATCATCAAGGTGATGAACGATGACGCGACGATCAATGCCTACGGCGGGAAATACGAGGGCATGGATCGTTATGCCGCGCGGAAAGCGCTGGTTGCTGATTTGGAAACCGAGGGCTACCTTGTCGGCACCGAACCGCATACCCACAATGTCGGAACCTGTTACCGTTGCCGCACCACGGTTGAACCGATCACGTCGGATCAATGGTTTGTCAAAATGGAACCGCTGGCAAAGCCCGCGCTCGAGGTGGTGAAAAACGGGAAAGTCAAGTTTGAGCCGGAGCGGTTCTCCAAGATCTATATCAACTGGATGGAGAATGTTCATGACTGGTGCATTTCCCGTCAGCTTTGGTGGGGGCATCGGATCCCGGCGTTCTATTGCGGCGATTGCGGCGAAATGACCGTCTCGCGCGAGGATGTTTGCAAATGCCCGAAGTGCGGCAGCGTAAAGATCACGCAGGAGAGCGACGTGCTGGACACGTGGTTTTCCTCCGCGCTTTGGCCGTTTTCCACGCTCGGCTGGCCGGAAAAAACCGCCGATCTCGCGCGTTACTATCCGACAAGCGTCCTCGTTACGGGTTACGACATCATCTTCTTCTGGGTTGCCCGCATGATCTTTTCCGGCTTGGAGCAGATGGGCGAAGAACCGTTCCACACGGTATTCATTCACGGGCTTGTGCGTGACGCGCAGGGGCGCAAAATGTCCAAATCGCTCGGAAACGGCATTGATCCGCTCGAGGTCATTGAGAAGTACGGCGCGGATGCGCTCCGATTCGCGCTCTCCACGGGAAATTCTCCCGGAAACGATATGCGCTTTTCAGATGAGAAAATGGAAGCGGCGCGCAACTTTGCAAACAAGCTTTGGAACGCTTCCCGCTTTGTCCGCATGAACCTGACCATCGACCGCGCCACGCTCCCTGCCGCGCAGGATCTCGCACCCGAGGACAAGTGGATCCTTACACAGTACAATCAGACGGTCGCCGCCGTCACGAGCGCTTTGGACAGTTACGAAGTCGGTGTGGCGCTTTCCGCCATCTATGATTTCACGTGGGATGTTTTCTGCGATTGGTATATCGAGCTGACCAAAAGCCGCCTGAGCGAGGCGGGAACGCCTGGCAATTTGGTTGCGCAGAACGTTCTCTGCCATGTGCTGACCGGCATTCTCAAGCTGCTTCACCCCTTTATGCCGTTTATCACAGAGGAGATCTACCGCGCTCTGCCGCACAGCGACGCGTCCGAGAGTATCGTGCTTGCCCGTTATCCCGCCGCGGACGCCGCGTTGGATTTCCCGGAGGAATCTCAGAGGATGCGCCGCGTGATCGACGCGATCAAGGCGATTCGACTGCGCCGCAACGAGATGAACGTTGTCCCGTCGCGCAAAGCCAAGGTGTATTTGGAAACGCGCTACCCCGAGTCTTTCGGTGAAGCGACCTATGCGTTCTTCCGCCGTTTGGCTTCGGCTTCCGATGTGGCGGTTTCGGGTGCATTTTCGCCCGATGTGATTTCCGCCGACAATGCGGTGCAGATCATCACCGATTCGGCAACGATCTATCTTCCGATGTCCGACCTTGTGGACACGGAGAAGGAACGCGCCCGCTTGGAGGGAGAAGCCGCGAAGCTCCTGTCTGAGATTGACCGGGTTTCCAAAAAGCTCTCCAACGAGGGCTTTGTCTCCAAAGCACCCGCCGCTGTTGTGGACGCCGAACGAGCCAAGCTCGCCCGCTATGAGGAAAACCTTGCCGGCGTCAAAGCCGCGTTGGAAAAACTGAAGTAAGGGGCAAGAATCAAACCTTATTGGGGAGGGCGCTTTTTTACGAAGAAAAAAAAGCGCC
>CAKJZF010000047.1 GCA_918290775.1 Clostridiales bacterium
CAGGACATCTGCATCTGTTGCGTTCCTTTTCGTCAAGTTCTTGGGAGGAGAGGGAGCGCGAGGGAGGGGGACCCTTCTTTCAAGAAGGGTCCCCCTCCCTCGCGACCTTTTTCTTTACACATCAATATCCTTCATGTAGCGGCTGCCGTTTTCGGTGATAAAGGCTTTCCGGGCGGGCAGATCGTCTCCCAGCAGGGTTTCAAAGATGAGGGCGGTTTGTTCGGCGTCCGCGGGGGAGACCGAGATCAGGCGGCGGGTTTCGGGGTTCATGGTGGTTTGCCACATCATATCCGGTTCGTTTTCGCCAAGCCCCTTGGAGCGTTGCAGTTTGTATTTTTTGTTGCCGATTTTTTTCAGGATGTCCGCCTTTTCAAATTCGTCGTAGGCAAAAAGGGTGTCGTTTCCGACGGTGATCTCAAAGAGCGGGGATTCGGCGATGAACACCTTATGTTCCTTGAGCAGGGTGGGGAGCAGACGATAGAAGAGCGTGAGGAGCAGGGTGCGGATCTGGAAGCCGTCCTCGTCGGCGTCGGTGCAGATGATGACCTTCGACCAGCGGAGATTCTCGAGGTTGAAGGTGGATTTTTCGTTCTTCCTTTTGTGCTTTTCCTCAATCTCAACGCCGCAGCCGATCACGCGGAGCAGGTCGGTGATGATTTCATTTTTGAAGATCTTGTTATAATCGCTTTTCAGGCAGTTCAAAGTCTTTCCGCGAACGGGAATGATCGCCTGAAATTCGGCGTCGCGACCCAGCTTGCAGGATGTCAGAGCCGAGTCGCCCTCCACGATGTAAAGCTCGGCGCGGGAGGGATCCTTGGAGCGGCAGTTGACGAATTTTTCAATGCGGTTGGATGGATCGGCGTTCCTGCCTCCTTTTTCGAGGATCTTGGTGATGTCGCGCTTCGCGTCGGTTGCCGCTTTGTCGCTGCGCATATTGATGAGCGCTTGATTGGCGATCAGTTCCGCCGCCATCGGGTTTTCGATGAAATAGATCTCGAATTGACGGCGCAGAAAATCGTTGAGCGCGGAGGCGATGAACACGTTGTTAATCGCCTTTTTGGTTTGGTTTTCGTAGGACGTCAGCGTGGAGAAGCTGTTGATGACGAGGACGAGCGAATCCTGAATGTTCTGAAACGTGATCTTGTCATCGTCTTTTTTGTAGAGATTCTGCGCCTTGCAGTATTTGTCGACGGCATAGGTAAACGCCGACCTGACCGCCTTGTCGGGTGCGCCGCCGTATTCCAGATAACTCGAATTGTGGTAGTATTCGATCATCTGAACGGTTTTGGAGAAGCAGAAGCAGACGTCGGCTTTGAATTTGTATTCGGGCAGATCTTCGCGGTCGCGTCCCTTGGTTTCGAGATGCCATTCAACGGGGACGGTGAAACCCGCGTCGCCAACCTGCTCGACAAGATAATCCGAGATGCCGTTTTGGTAGAGAAAATCCTTTGTTTCAAAGGTCTTGTTTTCCTGCTCCACGCGCAGACGGAAGCAGATGCCGGCGTTCACGACCGACTGCCGGCGGAGCGTGCTTTCGTAAAACGCAACCGGGATGTTAATATCGGTGAACACCTCGAGATCCGGCTTCCAGCGAACGACCGTTCCCGTTCGTTTCTCTTTTTTCTCCAGCGGGCGTTCGTTCAGCTCTCCGTCCACCTCGCCTTTTTTGAAATGGATCGAGCGCTCGACCGTACCGTTGTAGGAATACACGTCCATGTATTCGGAGGAATACTGCGTGGCGCAGGCACCCAGTCCGTTGAGTCCGAGCGAATATTCGTAGGCGGAGGCGCCGCTGTTGTTGTCGTATTTGCCGCCGGCGTAAAGCTCGCAGTAAACCAGATACCAGTTCCAATTCTGCTCCGCCTCGTTCCAGCCGAGCGGAACGCCGCGCCCGTGGTCGTCAACCTCGATGCTCTTGTCGCGAAAAACCGTGACCTGAATCAGGTTGCCGTGACCCTCGCGAGCCTCGTCAACCGAGTTGGAGAGAATTTCAAAGAAAGAATGTTCGCAGCCCTCCAAGCCGTCGGAGCCGAAGATGACGGCAGGACGTTTGCGCACGCGATCCGCGCCTTTGAGCGAGGAGATGCTGTTGTCACCGTACTGTTGCGGTTGCTTTTTCTGCGGTGTTGCCATGTTCCGATCCTTCCTTTTTCACAATCTATTTTTCATTATAACAAAAAAAATCCGATTTGAAAAGGGGAAAAACGGAAAATTTTTCTCGGAAGCCGATTTTTTTGTCCGATTCTATTGCAACCGGGGCGATTTTAGAATATAATAGATAGGGAAATCACAACCCGAAACGGAGACCGGATATGACAGAACAGCTTGCGGAGCGAATCGCCGACCGATGCCGAAAAACCTGTGCGGTTGTGGGGGTCGGCGTTTCGAATCTTCCCCTGATTCGATTCCTGCGGGCGCACGGAGCCAACGTGACCGCGCGGGATCGCAAGACCGCGGAGGAGCTGGGCGAGATTGCGACCGAATTGCGCGCGTTGAATGTTTCCATGCGGCTTGGAGAGGGGTATCTCGACGACCTGCGGGAAGAGGTCATTTTCCGAACGCCGGGGCTTCGCCCCGATCTGCCCGCGTTTCGTGAGGCGGTTGCCCGCGGAAGCCTTTTGACTTCCGAGATGGAGTGGTTTCTTGAACTGACGCCTGCCACCGTGATCGGCATTACGGGCAGCGACGGAAAAACGACCACCACAACCCTGACCTATCTTTTTCTCGAGGAAGAACGGTTGCGCCGGGGACGCGGCGGCAGAGTGTTTGTCGGGGGCAACATCGGAGAACCGCTTCTCCCGCGTGTGGAGAAGATGACGGCGAAGGACGTTGCCGTTGTGGAGCTTTCGAGCTTCCAACTGCAGACGGTAACCGTGTCGCCGGCGCGTGCCGCCATCACCAACCTCTCCCCGAACCATCTCAACTGGCACACCGACATGGCGGAGTACGTTGCCGCGAAAACCAACATTTTCATGCACACGGGGTGCAAAATGCTGGTCACAAACGCGGAGAACGCACAAACCGCGGAATTGGCGCGGAACGCGCCCGTTCCCGTGACGCTGTTTTCTTCCGCGTCAAGACCGTCAGGCGCCGCCAAGCGCGTCTACCTGCGGGACGGATGGATCATGATGGACAACGGCATTTCGGCGAGGGGGATTCTGCGCGTCGATGAGATCCGCGTTCCCGGGCGGCATAATGTGGAAAACTTCATGACCGCCATCGCGCTCACCGACGGCATGGTCTCGCCGGAGAGCATTCGTGCGGTTGCCGGGCGGTTTACGGGCGTCGCGCACCGAATGGAGCGCATTCGAACTGTTGACGGCGTGACCTATTATAACAGTTCGATTGATTCCACACCAACGCGTACCGCCGCGGCGCTTTCTGCGTTTGGGGAGATGGGGATCCGACCGATTGTGATCTGCGGCGGCTATGACAAGCATATCCCGTTTGAACCGTTGGCGGAGGCGCTTGCGCGTCATGCCAAAGCCGTGGTTTTGACCGGCGCGACCGCACCGGCGATCGCCGGGGCGATCCGATCCTGCCCGGCGGCAGAGGCACTGCGCGTGGAAACCGAGCCGGACTTCCGGCGGGCGGTCGAACGTTCGCGGGAGATTGCCGTACCGGGGGACGCGGTTCTGCTCTCGCCTGCCTGCGCGAGCTTCGACGCGTTTCGCAATTTTGCCGAGCGGGGCGATGCCTTTCGCTCCATTGTCGAGGAATTTTCAGAGCTTTAAAATAGTGTTTTTTGCATAGACGTATTGAAAATATTCAGAAAAAGACAAGTCAAAGAAGAGGTAAACCAATGGAATTTTCAGAGAAGCTGTTGAATCTTGCCATAGAGGCGGAAGCCGCGCTGGCGGATCGATTTGCGGAGATTGACAAGATCGCTTTTGAAAACACCCGCCGCGTGATGGATTCCTTCCGCAAGCACCGCGTTTCGGATTCCATGTTTCAATCCACCAGCGGGTACGGAAGCGGGGACAAGGGCAGGGAGACGCTCGACCTGATTTGGGCGGAGATGATGGGAACCGAGGCGGCGTTCGTCCGTCAGAACATCACCAGCGGAACCCACGCGCTGACCATCGGTCTGTTCGGTCTGCTTCGCCCGGGCGACGCTCTCTACTCGATCGCGGGGAAACCCTATGAAACGCTTGAGGAGGTCATCGGCATTGCCGGGGAGGCGGGCAACGGGTCGCTCCGAGATTTCGGAGTGGACTATCTGCAAACCGACCTGAAGCCAGACGGTTCCTTCCGAACCGAGGAGATCCTCGGGAATCTGCGTGCGCATCCGAATGTCAAGGTGGTGTTCATTCAGCGTTCCAAGGGGTACTTGAACCGAAAGACCTTGAGCGTGGAGCAGATCGGCGGCGCGATCGCCGAGGTCAAGCGCGTGCGTCCCGACGTTTACGCCGTGGTGGACAACTGCTACGGCGAGTTTACCCAGCCCTGCGAACCGGGACAGGTCGGTGCCGATCTCGTGATCGGTTCGCTGATCAAGAATCCCGGCGGCGGCATGGCGGAGAGCGGAGGTTACCTCGCAGGGACAAGCCGTGCCGTGGAGCTTGCGAGCTACCGGCTGACGTCGGTCGGCATCGGAACCGAGCAGGGCGCGACGCTCTGGCAGAACAAATCCATGTATAAGGGGCTTTTCTACGCGCCGCACACGGTTGCGCAGGCGCTCAAGACCGCCTGTCTCGCGGCGTACATCTTCGAAAAGCTCGGCTACGACGTCGAGCCTCGGTGGGACGAACCTCGTTATGACATCATTCAAACGGTCAAAACAGGAAGTGCAGAAGGACTTTGCGCCTTCTGCCGGGGCATCCAAATGGGTTCTCCGGTTGACGCATTCGTCATCCCGGAGCCTTGGGAGATGCCGGGGTACGCCGACCGCGTGATCATGGCGGCGGGCGGATTTACGCAGGGAAGCTCTATCGAGCTTTCGGCGGACGGACCTCTGCGCCCTCCCTACACCGCCTTTTTCCAAGGGGGATTGACCTATGAGAGCGGGCGGATCGGGATCCTTTCCGCTGCGCGGGAGATGCTCGGATCCAAACGATGAAAGGATGTTGCTTATGAAACGGATTGCAAAACGGGTGGTGACCCTTCTTGTTGCGCTTCTTTCGGTCGGAACGCTCGCGTCCTGCGTGAAGAAGGAAAACGACGCGCCGGACGGCATGATGACCGCAACCGCCGTTGGAGCGGACTATCGTTTCTACGCGCCAACCACATGGAATGCCAACACCCTCTACGGGGTGTCCGGCGCATACCGCGACGTCGGGGAGCAATCCACCGTCAGCGTCAACCGCTATCCGTCGTCCGGCTTTGAGACGGAGGAGGGCGAGAACCGCAACGCGGCGTACTGGGAGCGGGTTTGCCTGCCGTTGATCCGCGAGCGGTCGCTGAACGGAGAGGTGACCGAGTTTACCGACGATGAGACGCACGCCGCCCACAGCGACGTTCTCGGCGACGCGTCGGCGGTCTACCGTCACGTGACCGCCCTGACCAATGATGAAAACCGCAAAACCCTGCATTACGTGCAGGTGGTTGCCGAGCGGGAGGGCTACACCTTCGATGAAGCAGGAAATTTGACATCTTCGGAGCCGTATTTTTACGTGTTGAGTTTCACCGTCACCGACAGCCTGTATGGTTATTGTGTGGGCGACGCGGACAAGATGATCCGCGCGTTTGCGTTTGTCAAGGAACCTTACGTGCCGGAGGACTATGCCTGGAAGCCGGCGAAGGTTGCCGCTCCCGAAGGGATGAAAATCGCCTCTTCGGATGAGGTTGCCTATCGGTTTTTCGTCCCGCAGGATTGGGTGATTGACCGCGATCAGCGTATTTTTGCGGCGTATGAACCGAGCGACCGTACCAACGTCAGCGTGGTGCCGTATATGCCGGCGACCGACGGAATGACGGTTGACGAGTTTTTCGGTATGGCAAGCGATCTGATGCAGCAGACGGCGGATTCCGGATCCTACGAACAGATCGGCTACACCGACGCTATGCTCGGCAGTCAAAAGGCGAAAGCCTACGATTTCACCTACACGGTCGGCGGAAAGACCTACCGCTACCGTCAGATCATCGCCGTCTATAAGGGGATGTTCTACACCCTGACCTATACCGCGTCCGGCGCGTCCTTTGAGGAGCACATGGATGCGTTGAACGCGGTGACGGCGGCGTTTGTCTTTCGTTGAGAGGCTCTGCCATGAGAGAGATTTATTTGGATAACAGCGCAACCACCGCGCTCTCGCCCGCCGCAAAACAGGCGATGCGCGAGGCGATGGAGGTCTACGGAAATCCGTCGTCGCTCCATGCCGCCGGGAACCGCGCCAAGGAACTGTTGGAAACCGCGCGGCGGGAGATCGCCGCAACGCTCGGCGTTCGCCGCCCGGAGCCGGGAGA
>CAKJZF010000048.1 GCA_918290775.1 Clostridiales bacterium
TCCCTGATGGCGGCGGCGGATCGGATCCAACACGTGGAACACGTCGTTTTGCCGGCGCTTGACGCCGGGAAGATCGTGATCTCGGATCGGTACTTCTATTCCTGTCTTGCGAATCTGCGCGCCAGAGGTTTTTCGGACGACCGTTGGATCTACGAGATCGCGGAACAGATTCCCGAACCCGACTGCGCCTTCTTTTTGGACGTCCCGGTGAAGATAGCGGTTTCGCGCGTCCGGGAACGGCCGGAGGAAAAGGATCGCTATATCGATATGGATCTGCAATACAAGCTTTACGGCGAGTATCGGCGGATCGGTTTCGAGAACCGCGGGGTTCTGGTGTCAACCGACTGCGATCTTGCGGATTCGTATCAAGTCGTCAGAACGAAAGTCAAAGAGATTTTGGAGGGCAAATAAAATGAATGAAAATGAAATCCGCGCGGAAAACGAAAGCGCGAAAACCGAGTTGACGGATCTCGAAAGGGAGGTCGTCAAGGTATTGGAGGATCTTGTGCTGATCCCCGTGGAGGGGATGGAAAAGCAACTGATCGCCGATCTGGCGATGGACAGTCTGCGGTTGGTCCTGCTTCTCGTGAATCTGGAAGAAACCTTCCACATCGAGCTGGACGAATCGGATATGAATCCGTTCCTGCTGATTACCGTCCGCGACGTCGTAAACTTGGTCGGCAAATACGTGACGGGGGAAAAGAGTGATGAGTGAACAAGTTTTGCTCCCGTTTCACGTTCCGATGGTTGCGACGCTTCATTATCACGCCGCCGCCGGGCTCGCGTTGGAAAACCATCCGACCGCTTTCAATGAAATCCTGAACAAGTGTACCACCATCGCCTGTACGAGAAAGTTCCTGCGAGGGTATACGACGCCGGAATCCAGCGTTGCGCGAAACGGACTTCATAATTTTAACTCGTTGGAGTTATATCGAATCAGTTATCGTTTTGCGCTCAGCTATTCCAAAGAAATAATCAAACAGATGATCGACGAAGGGATGTACGTGTATTTTGCGAGGGTTGACGACTATTATCTTCCGGGGAAGAGTTGGTACGGCGTCCGGCATATGGCGCACGACGGGATCATTTGCGGATACAACGAAACGGAATCCATTTATCTTATTGCTGCCTATGATTCAAACTGGGTATTTCGCCTGATCCGGATTCCGCAAAGTTGCTATATGGAAGCGGCGCAAGCCAGCCTTGAAAGGCACGAGTACGGCGGAATAACCGGGTACCGGGTCAAAGATGTTGAAGTCGAACTGGACGAGCCGCTGATTCTAAAATACCTGAAAGACCATCTAAAAGCGACGATTGACACCGTTTCGATGGAAAGCGACAGTTGGACAAGCGGGATTGCGGTACACGATCTGCTTGCCATGTACGTCGACAAACTGAAAGACGGGAGCATTCCGGTCGACAAAATGGACTGGCGGGCGCTCCGCCCGGTCTGGGAACACAAAAGATGTATGCTGGAACGGCTGAAAGCCATTGAAAAAAGGCACGGATGGATGCCGACGTACAGCGAACGGTACGCGCCGCTTGTCGACGAGGCAAACCGGGCGCGTATGATGTACGCGGTGTTCCATAGAACGAAGAAACCGACTCTTTTGGACGGAATCAAAAACAGCCTTTTGAATCTGCGGGAGCAAGAGAACGAGATTCTGTCCGGATTCGTTGACAAAATGGAGGGGAAAGTATGAAACTCTGGAAACAACTGCGCGAAAGAATGATGCGCTATCCCGAGCGTACCGTCAAAGAAGGGAAAGCGTCCATGACCTACGAGGAGTTGGTCATTTTTGCGGAAGCGTCCGCGGAACGGTTTCCGAAGGTTCCGTGCATGGGGATCTTCTGCGAATCCGAATTGGCGTCGGCGATCGGCGTTCTCGCCTGTTTTGCCGCCGGCATCCCGGTCATTCCGCTTCCGCGGCGCTATGGGAAAGAACCCTGCCTGAAAATCATCGAGCGGGCGCAGATCCCGATGGTGTTTACCGATAACGGTTCCGCGTTCCGGTTGGTCAAACTTCCCTCGGAAGGACCGAAGAGAATCCCGGACGGAGTCGCGGCGATCCTGTTTACGTCCGGAAGCACGGGCGCGCCGAAGGGCGCGATGCTGACCGACGATAATCTGCTTGCCAACGTCGAGAGCATCTGCGATTACTATCCCGTTTGCGACCGGGATAAGGTTCTGATCGCCCGGACGCTCTACCATTCGTCGGCGCTCACCTGTGATCTGCTGGCGTCGCTCTGGAAGGGGGCGGATATCGTGTTCGCGCCCGGACAGTTCCAACCCCTTCAGATTCTGAGACTGATGCAGGACGAAGGGATCACCGCGTTCGGAAGCACGCCGTCTCTTGTCGCAACGCTCGCCGCCTTCTCGCA
>CAKJZF010000049.1 GCA_918290775.1 Clostridiales bacterium
ACCTTCCGCGAACCTTAAAGAATATCTCAGCCTTGTTGATGCCGGTCTCGGCGTTTATCAGTACACGGCTGATATATATAGGATGCGGACAGGCAACCATTCGGCCCCGTTCTCCCAAGATGTACACACCGTCCTCAGTTGCGACCCACATACCACACTTGAACGTGGGCTGATCCGTAAACTCGGTGATATTGCTCGGTTTGTCGGAAAACTGAAGGTTATTCTTTTTGACTTCCTTCCTGTATGCCTGATATAGACGGTTAAAGTCGGTCTTACACTTAAGCTCGGCAGCTCTCGCCACCAGATCCTGACGGTATTTTTCCATCAGGTACGCATCGTCAACGGAAAACAGCTCGGACAGGACATCTTCAGACAGTAATGAATCTTTGTCTAATTTCTTTGCATCTTCTAAATACATTTGCCTCTTCGACCTCTTCCCCTTCTAAATACTTGATTTCATACACATGCCATAACCACGGAAGCATATTCTGGGCGTAGCACCAGTCATCTGACATCGGCTTCCTGTTCTGGATCCACCAGTAGCACAGATCTATCGCACCCATCAGATACTTTCGGAAGAGCTTCTCATTCAGCTCTGCCTGTGCTTTCAGTTTGCGCTGCCTGTCGAACTTCGCCTTGGCAATATCTCTCGCCCGGTCTGATTTGTGTTCGTAGGATCCACCGAGAATCAGAAACGCCTCTTTGAAGTCACAGTGCTCCATTTCCTGTACGAATTTGAAGATATCCCCGGCAGAATTACAGGCAAAACACTTATAGCCGTCTGCATATACCTTCATGCTCGGGTGTTTTTCCCCGTGTATCGGACAGTTACACATGCCGTTTCTCCCGACCGATACCCCGTACTTTGCCAGAACATCCCGCATCGATACATTCTGTTTGATCTCGTCAACTGTCATATCCTAAAATCTCCAATATCTTCTTCGCGGTCTCGTTCTTCTTACAGAACTGCCACTCGACCCCGTAGGACAGTGTCAGATTGAACATTTTATCATTCAGCCACCGCCCCGAATGCTTCGAGAACTTGCTCTGCCAGGTAAGGACATCCTTGGTGGATTTGCAGTTTGTGCCTTCAATAAGCACTATCAGTTGCCTTCCTACCGCTTTTGCCCTTGCCGCTTCTCGCGTGAATCGCATTATGTTCTCATCGCCTTTCATGAGGTTCGAGCATAATTCCTGCAGGTTCTGCTTCCGATCTATAACGATCCCGCCGTTATCGGTGTTGAAGTAGTCCCCGGAATCGAGTTTTTTAACGGCATATTCGACACCGTTTTTCTCGAAATATTGTCGGATATGCTCCCATTTTCTTTCACGGCTGTCTACGATTATCATGAGAACGGTAACTCCTCATCTACGCCTTCCGGGATCTTCATGAATCCATCTTCGGAAGTGGCAGCAGGCGCCGTCTCATCATTGGAAGAGTTGCTTGCCTTGGATCCGGCAAAATGTATCTTTTCAATATTGCAGACTGTTCGGCTCTGCTTATTGCCGTCCTTCTCCCACTGCTCCGTGAGAAGCTGTCCTTCAATGACACATTCCTGCCCCTTCTTGAAGTATTTGACGATATGATCTGCCTGAGACCGCCATGCCTTACACCTTAAGAAGCACTTTTTCTCGTTATCCTTGTATTTTTCTGACCATGCGATAGTGAACTCACACAATGCGAACCCACCTACATCTTTTATCTCAGGGTCAGCCGTAAACCGACCCTGATATGTGACCTTATTCAGCATCTTTCTTCTCCTTTGCCTTATTCTTCATACATTCCCCGCACATAACCTGTCCGAGATTACGTTTGCTGATATCCATGATCTCCTGCACCGTTTTTCCGGCATAGGGCATGATGACCTTGCCGCATACCGGGCACGTTTCTTCGGAAAACTCATGAATACGGATGCCTGTAGTAACCTTCCCGAACGCTTTGACTGACTCAACCCTTAAGATGACCTTATGTCCGAACGAATCGGCAGGGTTATCGCTATTCGGTGAGAAGAGCTTCTTGAGTGTCTTTGCGTTTGTCTTGTTCAGGACCATCGGCTTGCACTCTTCGAAAAATACGGTCTGCTTCTGCACCTTTGCCTTGCTCTGATCGTCATAGCACTCAGCCATATCGATATCTTTGATCGTTACGACTCTCTCGGCTCCCACATCGCCGATGAGCTCCGCATTGATAAAATTCGGGTCAATGATCTTCTCCCAACTCGGTAAACTCATATCAGTACTCTCCTTCCCCTAAAAGCTCGGACGGCTCGTTCTCGGGTCCTTCATAGCCGTACCAGTTGTCGTTCTCCTTGCACCAGTGATATTTGGCGATTGCCGCTCTGAACTGCTCATATCCTTCCTGGATGAAGTCCTCATTGCAGATATAGACGCGCACTGCATACGGCGCCTTTTTCTCCTGGGCGACAAACGCGAACCCGTAGTCCTCAAAAGTATTCTGAAAAACACCTTCCCGATACATTCCTGCCTGGAACTTATAGCCGTACTTTCTGACAGAACGCTCGAACGCACCATCCGCACATGACTCGGTCGTTTTGTAGTCGATGATGTACTTCTTGCCATCTACGGAAGCGATGCAGTCCGGTCTGACCTTACAAGCTTCTCCCGTCTCAGGATCTTCCCAGAAGTAACTGAGCTCATGAAGAGCGCCCTGCCCCTGTAAGAACCTCATTGCGATGCCGTTCTTTTTGATAGCCTCTGCCATTTCCTGTATCATTTCGTATGACTCTGCCGGCAGTACTTCCTTACCTTCCGACTCTGTCAGAAACTTGGCATAAATCTCTTTGCCTTCCTTGGTACGTCTGTCGCACTGCGGACAAACTGCGAACTCATCAAAGAACTCATCCGGCTCGAGTATCAGCTTGTGCGCTGCTCTGCCTTCCAGAAGCGCTTTCGTTTCCTTCTCTTCGGGGTTTTCCATGTTCCACTTACAGATCTCGGGAGTCTGCGAGACTATCGGCCACAAGTCCGATCTGCTCACTCCTTCTGCCTGTCTGTACTCTCTGTTGCTCATTCCACTCATACTTGATCTTCTCCTTCCTTATCTTCTCAACATTTTCAGCAGCCGCTCAGTCTCCTCAAGCCAGTTTTCCTCTATAGCTACCCTTCCTCTCGAGTGCTGCGCCAGGAACGGATCGTTGAACATCTTCCTGTCCATCTCGATATGCTCTTTCAGAAGAGCTGCTCTGCTTTCCAAAACCTCAATAATGCCGTTTTCCATTACGTTTCCCCTTCCTTTTCCATGTATTCCAGTGTGTTTACTAATGTTGTCCGATGATGCTTGATGATTGACTTGATGACCACATAGGCATCGATCTCATCCATCGCTCCGATCAGGCGCTCGAGCTCCGAAATGCTCCGCTCATTGAACCTCGAGTACTCGCCCTGGATGACACCGGCCTCGATAGCCTTCTCGATATCCTTTGTCAGATCGTAGTTGATAAACCCGCTCATTTTTTGTAACTCCAGATACAGAACCCGATACCGACTGAGAACATCACAGCGCATAACCAGAAGCACCCGTGATTACTTGTTTCTATCTCTGCCAAGCCCGAACCGCCGAGCAACATCAGCAGAGCCCCTATGCCGTAGCTACAATTATTTACACTCTTCATAACCTTCCCCCTAACCTTCTTTGTTTGTCTGTTCCTTCTTCCAGGCATCGAACTCATCCCTTATCTCTTCGTTCTCCAACAGGAACTTCTCGAACTTCTCAACCTTTTCTGACAGATCGTAGCGTCTGCGCCACTCATCCATGTATGCCCTATGCTGTTCTACTGCCCTTGCGTACCATGTCCGGGCATCCACTATCAGATCGTGATACTCCATCAACGGTATTGATACTGTCGTATCGTTCTCGCGCTTAACCTCGGGAAATCCCTCTTCCCATTCACTGTTCCAACTACTCATGCTGTTTCTCCTTTCTTCCATCTCTCATATGCTGCTACATTGATCTTGAATGTTCTCCGTGATGATCCCGGGAACTGTACCCAACTTCCGAACGGGCATCTGCCGCTTGCTATCCATTCCCTTATGTATAGGATCGTGTAGTCGGGGTTTTGTTCGTGTACTTCTTTGATGGTCATGC
>CAKJZF010000050.1 GCA_918290775.1 Clostridiales bacterium
CCCCCCCCCCCCCCCCCCGCTCTCAAACGCTTACCCCCACCGAAAAGAACAAACGCAAAGTTTTTTATCGGTTGGTTTCGGGATTGTCGGTGCGTTCCAAAAGGTAGTCAATCGAAACATTAAAATAGTCTGCAAATCGAATCAATGTAGCGTAATCTGCTTCACGTTCACCGGTTTCATAGCGACTGATACTGTTTTGATTCATATTCAGATCCATTGCCAATTTCAATTGAGAAATTCGTCGCTTTTTTCGCAATTCTTTCAGCCGCATAAATCCCCCAAAATTTTTCTCAAAAAGCTCTTGACAAAATTATACCATTATGGTATAATATGAAATATCCCGTTTTGGTATATTATATTCGTTGGAGGAAAGAAAAATGTTTTGTCAGAAATGCGGAAAAGAAATTGAAAACGAAGCGGTTGTTTGCGTTCATTGCGGTTGCCCGACATCCAATTTTGAGCAGAATAAAAAAGGCGATGATAAAAATCAACCCATTATTATCAATAATAACAATTCAGCGTCATCAGCAGCTTCTGCAGCTGCCGCAAATCAGGTTGGGCGTGTGAGAAGAAAATACTCTATTCTTTTTGATTTATTTATGATATTTATAACAGGTGGATTGTGGATTATTTGGATGATTGTTCGTCCAAAGTATTATTGAAAAAACGCGACGAGATACTTGCAGAATGGGAAAGCCGTTCCCCGAGTGAACGGGAAACGGCTCTGGAGCTTCTGTCGGTCTATTTGCGGTCATTGAGATAACTTTTTCCCTTTTCCGCTCTTTTGGGCGGAAAAGTTGGAATGGGTGCCGCTTTTCCTGCTGGAAAAGCGGCACCCATTCCTTTTTAGGTTCGATTGGTTGTGTTCAAATTCTCCGCATTTGTCGCAGGAAAAGTACAACGGCACCGCAGGTGACGGCGAGACTGTAGCCGAGTACCCACCAAAGATGGGGAAGCGCCGCCGACCACGCGCCGATCTGTGCCGCACGTGCCCATTCCACCGCATGGACAAACGGGAGCGCATAGGCAATCTTGCGAAACGCTCCGCCAACCAGTTCCAGGTCAAACCATGTTCCGGAGAGCCATGCGGAGAGGTTGGTCAGAAGTGTGCCGCAAACTCCTCCGACCTGTTTATCGTTCAGAGCGCTGCCAAACAGAAGCCCGAGGGAAATATAAAACCACGCGTTCGGAATGGCGGCGACCAGGGCAAACAGCAAATACGGCGTTGGAGAAAGTCCGAGAATCAGGGCGAGCAGATAGCAAACCACCGTTTGCAGAATCGCGATCGGAAGCATCGGAAGCGTGTAGCCGAGAATGAAATCGCGAGCGGTCATGGGCGTGGTGTAAAGGCGTTGCAGGAGTGCGCTTTTGCGGTCTTTCGCGATCAGCAGGGATGAAAAAAGCGTCAGAAACGAAAGCCCGAAAGTCGCGATTCCGGGAGTCAGGTGCGCAATTTCAAACAGTTCCACCGGAATGTTGGACTGAATGGCGCTCAAAAGAAGCATCAGGACAACGGGAAATCCGAGTCCGAAGGCAAGCGTCAGGGGATCGCGCAAGATCTCCTTTGCCACCCGTGCGCAAAATGCCGATAGCCGTCTCATGCCGTTTCTCCCCCTCTCACAATGCGGATAAACGCATCTTCCAGCTTGTCGCATCCGGTTTGCTCCTTGATCTCGGAAAGGGTTCCAACCGTGAGCAGTTTGCCGCTTCGCATGATGCCGATCCGATCCGAGAGCGCCTCGGCTTCTTCCATATAGTGTGTCGTCAGGATCACGGTCACATGTCCTTTGAGTGCGCGGATCGCGTCCCAAAGTTCCGAGCGGGCAAGAACGTCCAAGCCGAGCGTCGGCTCGTCGAGAAAGAGGATTTCCGGCTCGCTGATCAGCGCCATCGCGAGGCTCAGGCGGCGTTGCCAGCCGCCCGACAGTTTTCCGGCGCGGCGGGAGAGCTGCGGCTGAAGCCCGAAGATTTTTGCGACCTCCTCCGCTTTTCTTGCTGCCAGATTCCTTGAAAATCCGCATACGCCAGCCATCAGAGCGAGGTTTTCCGAAACGGTCAGATTCGGCGCCACAGCGGTTTCCTGCGGGGAGAGGGCAATCATTGCCTTGACCGCGGCACGGTCGTGAACGATGCTTTTGCCGTTCAAAAAAGCGTCGCCTGATGTGGGGGCGGTGAGCGTGGCGAGCATTTTTACGGTCGTACTCTTGCCCGCACCGTTCACGCCGAGCAGAGCGAAAAGTTCTCCCTGCGCAACCGAGAGGTTCAGATGGTCAACCGCCGTAACCTCCGGGTAAATTTTGGTCAGATCTTTGCATCGAATCGCTTCCATCATGTCAGTTCCTTTCCGTATTGTTTCAGAAGTCCTGTATAGCAGTCGGTCAGAACGCGGGCGACGGTTTTTTCGTCCCATGAAAAATAGGATGTGGCAACCATGGTTGCAATCCCGTGAACCACCACCCACATCTCCAGATGAAAGAGCATGGCGTCCTCGCGGGATAATCCGAAACGTGTCTGTAAGAGTTTGAGAATCTCATCCAACGTCGGGTCATCCAAACCGGGATCTATGGATCGGTCGCGCATAAACAGCCAGCGGAAAAGTTGGGGTTCCTCTCGGGCAAACCCGATGTAGGAGAGTCCTGCCGCACGATAGGGATGGTTGTTTGAAGCGAGCGCGGCGGAGACACGGGCGGCGTAAAGCGCGTTTGCCCCGGCAAAAACAGCCGTTTTCAGCTCCTGCATATTCGCAAACTGCGAGAAGATCGGCTGCGTGGAAACGCCGAGACGAGAGGCGACCGAGCGGGCACCGAGCGCTTCAACACCGGCTTCCCGAACCAAATTCAGGGCGGCTTGGAGAATGGTTTCTCTTGATATTTTTTGCTTCTGCGGCATAGCGGTCTTCTTTCTTCGAAGAATATCATGCGTTATATAACGACTGTTATTATATCATGAAACCAAACGATTGTCAACCTTTTTTACCCAAAAAACGTTTTTTGGAAAATTGGGTTGACCAATCGGATGTGACTTTTGGGGGAATTGCATAGCTTTTTTCAGTTTGGGCGAAAAAAACTTCCCGATAATTGTCTTTTTGCCGTTGACAAACGCGGAAAAAGGTGGTATACTATATACAGTTTTTTATGCGAAAGGAGATAGGGCTATGAAAAAGTACGCCTATTATAATAGCGGTCGATTTTATGGCACCTATACCAAACAGGGGCTTTCTGTTGTCGCATAAAATCATCGCGATTGCGAATGAATATGCGTTTGCGGGCCCCCGATGGGTGACCGCGGCGAGGGAAGTTGAGACACGCGCGGGATCCGATGAAGGACGCGCGTGTCTTTTTGTATCGAAAAGGAGATGTTTATGGAAAACTTGGACAAGATCCGGCAGGAAATCGACGAGATTGACGGTCAGATCGCAGAGCTGTTCTGCCGCCGGATGTGCGCCGTTCGCAAGGTGGCGGATTATAAGCGGGAGCGCGGACTGCCGATTTTTGACGAAGCGCGGGAGGAAGCGGTCCTTCGCCGCAACTGTGCACGCGTGGAGGATGACGAGCTTCGCGGGTATTATTTCACATTTTTGCGGGACGTGATGGAAATTTCACGCGCCTATCAGCAGAAATTGCTGACGGGAATGCGGGTGGCATACAGCGGAACCGCCGGAGCGTTTGCCTCCATTGCCGCGCAAAAGCTGTTTCCGGGCGCGGAGTATGTCTCCTACGGCGATTTTACGGCGGCATACAACGCGGTAGTTGACGGCGCGTGTGACAGCGTGGTTCTGCCTGTGGAAAACAGCTTTGCGGGTGAGGTTGGCGTGGTGTGTGATCTGCTGTTTTCAGGACCTCTTTACATCAACCGTGTTCTGAACCTGAATGTCACGCAGAATCTGCTCGCTCCGAAAGGAAGTTCCATCGGCGAGGTGCGCGAAGTGATCAGCCATCCGCAGGCGCTGTCGCAATGCGCGTCCTTTATCCGCACGCACGGATACGCAGAACGGGAATTTGCAAACACGGCGCTGGCGGCAAAGTATGTTGCCGAGCAGAACGACCCGCATCTGGCGGCGATCGGAACCGAGGAAGCGGCGCGGATTTTCGGGCTGGATATTCTCGCGGCGGGAATCAACGACAGCGACGGCAACACCACCCGTTTTGCCGCGCTCTCCCGGGTTGAATGCAAAACGCCGCGGCAGGAGGACGATCTGTTCTTTTTGGTATTTACAGTCAAAAACCAAGCGGGCGCACTCGCGCAGGCGATCAATATCATCGGTCGCCACGGCTTCAATATGCGCGGGTTGCATAGCCGTCCCATGAAAACGTTGGTATGGCAGTACTATTTCTATTTGGAGTGCGAAGGCAACGTGCGGAGCGAAAAGGGACAGCGGATGCTGGAGGAGCTTTCGGGGATCTGCGATAAGCTCAAACTCGTTGGATCCTATAAGTCGCGTTGAGGAGGAAGATATGATCTTACCGATCCGATTGGGAGACCGAAGTTATGACGTTGTGATCGAGCGCGGATGCCTTTCCCGCGCGGGAGAGTTGTTGGGGTTGAATCGGCGTGTGCTGATTCTGACCGACAGCGGCGTACCCCGGAAATATGCCGAGACCGTTGCCCGCGCGGCGAAGGATCCGACCATTCTGACCGTGCCGCAAGGGGAGGGGAGCAAAAGCGTCGAAGGGTTCACCTCCGTGCTTTCCGCCATGCTTCGCGCGGGGTTGACAAGGCGCGATTGTGTGGTTGCCGTCGGCGGCGGTGTTTGCGGGGATCTCGCGGGTTTCGCGGCG
>CAKJZF010000051.1 GCA_918290775.1 Clostridiales bacterium
GGCTACCGGAGCTTTTGAACACGCGCCGTTGGGGCGGGAGCGAATGAACCGCAACGCGGTTCATTCAGAAAGCGGCTAATGGATGTTCGCTCAAAACTCCATAGCCGCTTTTGAAAAAGGTTCCCCGCCCCCTCTCAAGGTTTTTCTTACCCTCTCAAGGTCTTACTTCATCGTGTTGAGTGTGCTGTTGGGGTTTTCTTTGGCGCGTTGTTCGGCGGTTTTATAGCCGGGGTGTTTGCCGGGGAAGCCCATTTTGACGCGCAGATCCATGAGTTTGAGCATCTGATCCTCGGGGATCTCCTCGATCTTACCGAGCTGCATGGCGTGCTTCATGATGTTGGCGTTGAACTCGACCTCTTCCATCGTGAAGAACGCGCGGTTGAGCGAATTGCCGACGGTCAGTGCGCCGTGGTTTTTGAGCATGAACGCGTCATGCTCCTGGATGTAGGGCATGAGCGAATCGGGGATCTCCATGGTGGACGGCGTGCCGTAGGCGCAGGTGGGAATGTCGCCGATGGTCAGCACCGCTTCGGGCAGGATGTAACGATCGAGCGGGATGCCCGCAACCGTGAACGCCGTTGCCACCGGCGGGTGCGCATGGACGACCGCTTTGACGTCCGGGCGCTCGCGATAGACGCGCAGGTGCATCTTGATCTCGGATGACGGATTGAGCTTGCCCTCGAGCTTGTTGCCCTCGCCGTCAATTTTAATGATCATGTCGGGAGTCAGCGATCCCTTGGAAACGCCGGTCGGCGTGCAGTAATACTCGTTCTCGCCAACCTTCACGGAGATGTTCCCGTCATTTGCGGCAACAAAGCCGTGGTCATACAGCCGATGTCCGACCTCGCAGATTTCTTGCTTGATTTCTTCAACCGTCATTGTTTTTTCTTCCTTTCCTTGCTTTCGCTTTTTTAATTATATATAAAAATACGCAACATTGCAAGGGGTTCCTTCAAAAAAGAAGAGTTTCCCCCGAACACGATAAAAACGCCCCCGATTCCGTTGACAAAAAGAGGGTGATTGTTGCCAAAAAACCGTCAAGGCGTAAGCCGCGAATTGTGCGGTGTTGCCTTAACCTTCCTTCTTTTTCTTCCGGCGCGGTCTGCGCCCGATCCCCGACCAAAGCAGAACGATCACCTGGCTCGGAATGCCCAGCAGGTAAATCATCCAGATCTGCGTGCGGAAAACGACCAGCGTCGTCAGGTGGACCGCCGCCAACGTCGACCAGATCAGCACGGAAATGACGATGTAATTGACCTTTTGGTTGAACCACACCGAATTGAACACCAGCCAAACGATCATGGAAGCGGGAACGGCATAAACAAAGACCAACCACGCGGCAAACGGGATGTTCTGCGGCATGGTGACGACAAACGCGAACGTGGCGATCAGCCAAACGGCGAGGATGCAGATGCTCGTGATGAGTGCGCGGCGATACCGCCTGTGCGACGGCGGGATCGGGGTCGTGACGGGATTTTCATGCTCTTCGGCAAGCAGATAGTCGACCGAAACGCCGAACAGATCGGCAATGCGCTTGAGGATGATCACGTCGGGAATTGACTCCGCGCGTTCCCATTTGGAAACCGCTTTGTCGGTGTAGTTGAGCGCGGCGGCGAGATCCTGCTGGGTCATGCCGATTCTCTTGCGCAATTCCGTGATGTTTGCGGCAATGGCGGACTTGATCCGCTCGTTTTCGTTCTCCATCGGGGTCCCTCCTTTCGCTTCCTTATTCTATTATACAACTTCTCAACCGATTTGTCAAGGCGACGGGACGAAAAACCGTTCCCGCCCGCGCCCCTTCTTTCTTCGGGAAAGGGGCTTGGGGGAGGGGCGCTTCTTTCTTCACGTGAAGAAAGAAGCGCCCCTCCCCCAAGCCCCTTTCCCGAAGAAAGAAGGGGCGCGGGCGGGAACGGTTTTTCGTCCCGTCGCCTTGACAAATCGGTTGAGAAGTTGTATAATAGAATAAGGAAGCGAAAGGAGGGACCCCGATGGAGAACGAAAACGAGCGGATCAAGTCCGCCATTGCCGCAAACATCACGGAATTGCGCAAGAGAATCGGCATGACCCAGCAGGATCTCGCCGCCGCGCTCAACTACACCGACAAAGCGGTTTCCAAATGGGAACGCGCGGAGTCAATTCCCGACGTGATCATCCTCAAGCGCATTGCCGATCTGTTCGGCGTTTCGGTCGACTATCTGCTTGCCGAAGAGCATGAAAATCCCGTCACGACCCCGATCCCGCCGTCGCACAGGCGGTATCGCCGCGCACTCATCACGAGCATCTGCATCCTCGCCGTTTGGCTGATCGCCACGTTCGCGTTTGTCGTCACCATGCCGCAGAACATCCCGTTTGCCGCGTGGTTGGTCTTTGTTTATGCCGTTCCCGCTTCCATGATCGTTTGGCTGGTGTTCAATTCGGTGTGGTTCAACCAAAAGGTCAATTACATCGTCATTTCCGTGCTGATCTGGTCGACGTTGGCGGCGGTCCACCTGACGACGCTGGTCGTTTTCCGCACGCAGATCTGGATGATTTACCTGCTGGGCATTCCGAGCCAGGTGATCGTTCTGCTTTGGTCGGGGATCGGGCGCAGACCGCGCCGGAAGAAAAAGAAGGAAGGTTAAGGCAACACCGCACAATTCGCGGCTTACGCCTTGACGGTTTTTTGGCAACAATCACCCTCTTTTTGTCAACGGAATCGGGGGCGTTTTTATCGTGTTCGGGGGAAACTCTTCTTTTTTGAAGGAACCCCTTGCAATGTTGCGTATTTTTATATATAATTAAAAAAGCGAAAGCAAGGAAAGGAAGAAAAAACAATGACGGTTGAAGAAATCAAGCAAGAAATCTGCGAGGTCGGACATCGGCTGTATGACCACGGCTTTGTTGCCGCAAATGACGGGAACATCTCCGTGAAGGTTGGCGAGAACGAGTATTACTGCACGCCGACCGGCGTTTCCAAGGGATCGCTGACTCCCGACATGATCATTAAAATTGACGGCGAGGGCAACAAGCTCGAGGGCAAGCTCAATCCGTCATCCGAGATCAAGATGCACCTGCGCGTCTATCGCGAGCGCCCGGACGTCAAAGCGGTCGTCCATGCGCACCCGCCGGTGGCAACGGCGTTCACGGTTGCGGGCATCCCGCTCGATCGTTACATCCTGCCCGAAGCGGTGCTGACCATCGGCGACATTCCCACCTGCGCCTACGGCACGCCGTCCACCATGGAGATCCCCGATTCGCTCATGCCCTACATCCAGGAGCATGACGCGTTCATGCTCAAAAACCACGGCGCACTGACCGTCGGCAATTCGCTCAACCGCGCGTTCTTCACGATGGAAGAGGTCGAGTTCAACGCCAACATCATGAAGCACGCCATGCAGCTCGGTAAGATCGAGGAGATCCCCGAGGATCAGATGCTCAAACTCATGGATCTGCGCGTCAAAATGGGCTTCCCCGGCAAACACCCCGGCTATAAAACCGCCGAACAACGCGCCAAAGAAAACCCCAACAGCACACTCAACACGATGAAGTAAGACCTTGAGAGGGTAAGAAAAACCTTGAGAGGGGGCGGGGAACCTTTTTCAAAAGCGGCTATGGAGTTTTGAGCGAACATCCATTAGCCGCTTTCTGAATGAACCGCGTTGCGGTTCATTCGCTCCCGCCCCAACGGCGCGTGTTCAAAAGCTCCGGTAGCC
>CAKJZF010000052.1 GCA_918290775.1 Clostridiales bacterium
CCTTGTCATCCCGCGCCGCTTGACGGTTATTCGCCCCGTTGCGGGGCTTTTTCTGTCATGTTTGGGAAACCTGTGTCGATTTCTCCCGAAAACCGATATACTGTTAGCAAGGGTCCCCCTCCGGGGGGACTGTGACTTTTCGGAAAGGAAGCGCCAGTCGCTTTGTGAACAGTATGGTTACGGAAACAGTTTGGGGAATCCTGATCCCCTTCATCGGAACGTCTCTCGGCGCCATGTGCGTCCTGCTCCTCAAAGGAAAGCTCAACCGTCGCCTGCAGCGCGGCATGGCGGGTTTTGCCGCCGGGGTGATGGTTGCCGCGTCGGTCTGGAGTCTGCTCATCCCCGCCATTGAGCAGTCGTCCGGCATGGGCAAGCTCGCGTTTTTGCCCGCCGCCGGCGGTTTTTTGATCGGTTTTTTCTTTCTGTTGTTTCTTGACGTGATCATTCCGCAGCCGCCCGAGACGCTGATCGGCGACAGCGACGCAACGCAGCTTCGCAAGATCCGCATGATGGTTCTTGCCGTCACCCTTCATAACATTCCCGAGGGAATGGCTGTCGGCGTCGTGTTTGCCGCGCTCCTGACCGGCGACGGACTGGTTACCGCTTCTGCGGCAATGGCTCTCTCGGTCGGCATCGCCGTTCAGAATTTTCCCGAGGGCGCCATCGTCTCCATGCCTCTGCGCAGTGCCGGCGTTGGGAAGGGAAAATCTCTGCTGTTGGGCGTTCTCTCCGGCGCGGTGGAGCTGGTTGGCGCGGGGATCATGCTCCTCGCGGCGGTTTACCTCGCTCCCGCCATGCCCTGCTTTTTGAGCTTCGCCGCCGGCGCGATGTTCTATGTTGTGGTGGAGGAACTGATCCCCGAGATGCAGGACGGTGTTCGGAGCAAGGTCGGTGCGGTCAGCTTCTCCGGCGGCTTCCTCATCATGATGATTCTCGATGTGATGTTGGGGTAGGAGAAAAACCGCCGACTTCAAAAGAGCAAACGCATGGGATTCCTTTGCGTTTGCTCTTTCCTTTTCGGGGTGATTGCGGGGGCGCTTCTCCTTTCTTGAAAGAAAGGAG
>CAKJZF010000053.1 GCA_918290775.1 Clostridiales bacterium
ATGCAGGATGGCGCCAACGATCTCCAGATGCGCAAGTTCCTCGGTTCCAACATCGGTCAGAATCCCTGCGATGTCGCGATACGGCACGGAATAACGTTGGTTGAGATAGCGCATACTCGCGCCCAGCTCACCGTCGGGGCCGCCGAGCTGTGAGATGATGACGCTTGCCAGCCGCGGGTTCGGACGCTTGATGCGAACGGGATATTGCAGTTTTCGTTCATAGATCCACATAATGGCAGGGTCTCCTTTCAGCTATTGGCGGCAAGTTCCCACGGC
The DNA here is from genome assembly GCA_918290775.1 of Clostridiales bacterium. Taxonomy (GTDB): domain Bacteria; phylum Bacillota; class Clostridia; order Oscillospirales; family CAG-272; genus UMGS1865. The sequence continues at coordinate 277 of CAKJZF010000053.1, forward strand.
CACGGGGTTTTGACCCAATCCCATGAAGTGGTACTGCGATTTGCGGTTGCCGTGAGCGGTCCGAAATTCTTTTCGTATTGTTCGGTCAGGCGGTTGCTTTCGTTTACAAGCTCCCGATAAAAAGCGAGCGCCTGACGGTTGTCGGGGTAAGCGTCCAGATAAAGAATGGTTTCCACCAGCGCGAAATCCACCATGCGGATGCGCTCGAGCAGGTTGGAGGGGCGGTTTTGCCCGTTCATGGGTTGATTTGTCATGATTCTGCTCCTTTCATCTGCCAATCAGGGTTCTGCCCTCAAAGGGCTTGTCGAGCTCGCGGAAGAGCGTGCCTCTCCCGAGCGCTTTTTCAACGGGGTAAATCTCCTGCCAGATCTGCTCGGGAGAATAGACCATGGCAAGCGAGCAAGCGTTCAGGCAGGTGGAGGACGGCGCATTTTCGCCGTTTCCGCCATTGTTCGCATTGCCGTTTCTTTCGAGGATTGGCTCCGCCTGTTGCGGCGAAACCGACTCCATCACAGGGCGAGCGGCGGTCGAGCGGCGGTTTCCGCCCGTGCCGAACAGCATCCGGCGAAGCATTTCGTCGTCTCCGCGGCGCGATCCCTGTTGGTTGTAGCGTTCAAACATTTCTGTATCTCCTTTTTCGGTTGTCAGTCTGATGTTGAAATTTTGAGCGTGAAGAGGGTTGGGTTCCTCTCTTTCCCATGGTATGCCGCTTCGACAGTATTTGACATTTCAAAAAGAGTGCGCTTCCGGGGCGGAAGCGCACTCTTTGACATTTCTTGCATGGAGCGTTTCAATGAATCAGGTTGGAGATCAGCCAAACGAGATAGGTGACTGCGCCGCCCGTTACGAGTACGGCGAGAAAGATAGCGAAAATACGAACGGCAAGGGAACGGGATGAAGTTTTTTTCTTGTTGGTAGCCATGGAGAGAATCCTTTCTTATTTGATATTGTCCATCGGGACGCCGGTTGCGGGGATCTTCAGCTTTTTCAGCCCCTTTGCGCCGTCGGGGAGATCAGAGAGGTCGGCGGTTGCCGAAACGAGCTTTTGACCCTTTTTCATCGTCAAAAGCTGAACGCCGCCGGACGTGCGCGTGCTCATGAGCGGGATGAGAGCGGTTTTAATCACGATGCCCCGCTTTTCGGAGGAGACGAGCAGAATGTCCATCGGTGCTTTTTCATAGAACGCGGCAACGGCGGGCGACGTTTTGGAGTAGACCGAGGAGAGCTTGCGGCGGTTACCCGTTGTCGCATAGTTTGCGGCGGAAACGCGAACGCCTTTTCCGTTTTCAAAAAGGAATACGAAGTTTTCTTTTTCGGGGTAGCTGTTTTGGATGTTCATCAGAATCGGTTTTTCATCCGCGTCCATCCCGAGCTTGACCGGGAGATAATCGCCGAGGGAGGATGCTTTTGTCGGTTCAAAGTCATCTGCCTTTGCGCGGTACATCTGCGCGTGGTCGGTGATGAAGATCAAGTCATCCTTGTTTTCACCGTCGAGGATGGTCAGAACCTCGTCGCCCTCTTTGCATTTCTGCTCATCATTGCCCTGCAGAGAGCGGAAGGTGATCTTTTTAAAATATCCCTCACGCGTCAGAACGAAACGCGCGTTGTAATTTTCCACATGGTCGGATTCTTTGTATTCGACAACGGTATCGGCGTGAACGATGAACGATTTGCGGGGTTTGCCGTATTTCTTCTTAATCTCGGTGAGCTGTTCGATGATGCGTGCTTTTTGCTTCAGCTCGTCGGAGAGAACGTCCTCCATCTCGGCAATTTCTTTTTGCAGATCCTCGATGTCGGCGATGCGGTTGAGAATATATTCGCGGTTGAGATTGCGCAATTTGATGTCGGCGATGTAGTTTGCCTGAACTTCGTCGATTTCAAAGCCCTTCATCAGGTTGGGAACCACATCCTCGTCCTTTTCGGTTTTGCGGATGATGCGGATCGCCTTGTCGATGTCGAGCAGGATCTTGCCCAGCGCGAGCAGGAGATGCAGCTTGTCTTTCTTCTTCTGCAGGTCGAAGGTCATCTCCCGCCGCAGACATTCGAGGCGGAATTTGATCCATTCCGAAAGGATCTCGATGATGCCCATCGTGCGCGGAACTGAATTGATCAGGATATTGAAGTTGCATTTGAAGCTATCTTCGAGCGGGGTCAGCTTAAAGAGCTTTGCCATCAGCTTTTCGGGGTCAACGCCGCGCTCGAGATCCAAGGTCAGTTTGAAACCGCTCAAGTCGATCTCGTCGCGAAAATCACGGATTTCTTTGAGCTTTTTTTCGCGGTAGAGCGCGGTCAGCTTCGACATGATCAGCTCGATGGTTGTGGAGTAGGGAATTTCGATGATGTCGATGCAGTTGGCGTCCTTATCATAAACATAGCGTGCGCGGAGCTTGACCGAGCCTTGCCCGGTTTCGTAGATTTGGCGCATCTGCTCGGCGTCATAAAGGATTGCCCCACCGCCCGAAAAATCGGGCGCTTTCACGATTTCCATCATTTTTTCCACAGAAAGGTTCGGCTTGCGGAGCAGGGCAATGGTTCCGTCGCAGATTTCGGCAAGGTTGAACGAGCAGATGTTGGACGCCATGCCGACGGCGATGCCCATGTTGGGCATCACAAGGACGTTCGGAAAGGTGGTTGGCAGAAGGACGGGTTCTTTGAGGGTGGCGTCGTAGTTGTCCACCATGTCAACGGCATTCTTGTCAATGCCGGCGAACAGCTCGTTGCAGATCTCGTCCAGTTTGCACTCGGTGTAACGCGAGGCGGCGTACTTCATTTCCGAAGAATACTGTTTGCCGAAAGACCCCTTGGAATCCACCAATGGGTGCAGGAGCGTGGCGTTTCCGCGCGTCAGACGTACCATCGTTTCATAAATGGACGCGTCGCCGTGGGGGTTGAGCTTCATGGTTTGCCCAACGATGTTTGCGCTTTTGGTGCGTCCGCCGGTCAGAAGCCCCATTTTATACATGGTATAGAGCAGTTTGCGGTGCGCGGGCTTGAGGCCGTCGATCTCGGGGATCGCACGCGACACGATCACGCTCATGACATAGGGCATATAGTTTTTCTCGATGGTTTCGGTGATGGGCTGGTAGACAACGGGAGCGTAGTTGATGACTTTCGGTTCTTTTTTCTTCTTTGCCATGAATTGCCGGATTCCTTTCTGTGTTTTTCCCGGAAGCGATGGTTTTATCTGATTTCGCGCACCGTATGTGCCGCGGCGCGGATCATGCGATTATAGAGCGCCAGCCCCAGACCGTCCTGCGGCGGCAAATGCGCGTAGATGATCTCTGCGTCGGTTCTGTCGGCGAGGCGGAGCGCACCAAATAGGTTCTGCGCCTGCGCTCCCAGATCTTCCCGCGCACCGACGGGAAACACCCGATCGGGGGAGAGGAACGCGGTTTCTTCCGCATAGCAGAGAACCGCGCATCGTTTTTCGCGCTGTTCTCGCTGCAAAAACGACAGCACGCGGTCGGGCGCACCGTTCAGAAGTACCACGGGTGCGGAGGGGGCGTAATGACGGTATTTCATGCCGGGAGAGAGCGGGCGCTCGTTTGCGGCGAGCGCGTGTGTGACCGCCGCCGCGACAGAGACCTTACCCACCACCATGCAGAGCGCGTCGCGGGTAATGCCGCCCGGCCGGAGCAGGGTGACCTCGTCGTCGCCGTCCACCTTGACGATGGTGGATTCCAACCCGATCTCTGAGGGACCGCCGTCCAAAATCATATCCACGCGCCCCGAAAGATCGGCAATGACGTGTTCGGCGCGGGTGGGGGACGGCTTGCCCGAAAGATTTGCCGACGGCGCGGCGATGGGAACCCCTGCCAACTCGATCAGACGGTGCGCGACCGGATGCGACGGACACCGAACAGCAACGCTGTCCAGTCCGCCGGTGACCGACCGCGGAATGATCTCCCGCCGCGGGAGGATGACGGTCAGGGGACCCGGCATAAAGGC
>CAKJZF010000054.1 GCA_918290775.1 Clostridiales bacterium
CCGCTGTACCAAGTGCGGCGCGGAACGCCGCAACCGGGCGGCGCACGAGGCGCCGGAACAGCCCGACAACCTTGCGCTTCTGATCCGTCTGACCGCGGGCGGCAGGTGACTCGCGCGGGTCTGCTCTTTCCGCCCCACCCAAGGGAAGGCTGATGAAGAAGGTGCGAACAAAAGCGGCTCTAAAATTTGGTGCGAACATCCGTTGGCCGCTTTCCTGAATGAACCGCTTTGCGGTTCATTCGCTCCCGCCCCAACGGCGCGTGTTCAAAGGCTCCGGCTGACGGGAGAAAAAGGAACTTTGCAAAAGGAAAGGGCAGACCGTCGCCGTTGGCGTCGCCCCTCATCCGCCTCGCGAACAGCAAGCTGTTTCCGCTCGGCACCTTCCCTCGGGGGAAGGTACCCGCGGAGCGGGGGGATGAGGGGCGACGCGAAGCGGCGGTGTTCAACATCCAAACATCCCGGCTGTTCGCTATGTTAGCAGAAACAGTGTTAAAAGTTTTTGAAAGGGATCCAAGGGGAAACTTTTTTCAAAAAGTTTCCAAAGTCAAATTGTAGATCGCTTTCCGGCTGTTCGCATTGTTCGCACAAACGGAGCGGAAGTTTTTGAAAGGGATCCAAGGGGAAACTTTTTTCAAAAAGTTTCCCCTTGGGGCAGGCTCTTGACCTTAAAGGAGGGGAAAATGGTATACCTGTTTTTGGCAAACGGATTGGAAGAGGTGGAAGCCCTGCTTCCGCTGGACATCTTGAGGCGGGGCGGCGTTGACATCACCACCGTCGCGGTCGGGGGCGGGGACGCCGTCGTCGGGTCGCACGCGATCCGGATCGGCGCCGACATCCCGGACACGCTGTTTCGGGACAGCCGCCCCGAAGCCGTGATTCTGCCGGGCGGAATGCCGGGCGCGGAAAACCTTGCCGCGTCGCGGACGGTCGAGACCGCACTGCGCGTCACCGCGGCGGCTGGCGGGTTGCTCTGCGCCATCTGCGCCGCGCCGATGGTGCTGGGAAAATACGGCTACCTGACCGGCAAACGAGCAACCTGCTTCCCCGGATTTGAGGATCGGCTGATCGGCGCGAGCGTCGCCGGCGAACGCGTCGTGCGGGACGGAAAGGTCATCACGGCGGCGGGAATGGGCGTTGCAATGGCGTTCGGATTGGAAATTCTGAGGGCGTTGCGCGGTTCGGACGTTGCCGAGCGCGTGCGCCGGACGATCCTCGCAGACTGACCGATTTTTGATACCATGGTGCGAAAAAACAACAACCCGTGCGCGTTATCCGGCAAAACCGAAACGCCTAAATCGAGGCTGCGGGCGAAGCTGATCGGCGAACGGGACGCGATGGATCCCGCCGAAAGAGCGCGGCTCGACGGGCAAATCGTCGCGCACGCGGAGGCGCTTCCCTGCTTTGCCGGGGCGTCCGCAATCCTGCTCTATGCCCCGGTCGGGTCGGAGATCGACGTCCGACCGCTGATGCGGGAGGCATGGCGGCGAGGCATCCCCGTGGGACTTCCCGTCTGCAACCCGACCGACCGAACCATGTGCTTTCGACGGGCGACCGAGGCGCAACCGCTGACGACGGGCGCGTTCGGCATCCCGACCCCACCGGCGGACGCGCCGACGATCGAACCCGACGGGCGAACCGTTTGCGTTCTGCCGGCGCTCGCGTACGACGGCGGACACCGACGCCTCGGCTACGGCGGCGGCTACTACGACCGCTTTCTGACCGATTTTCCGGGCGTGACCGTCGGGGTCGCCTACGAAAGATGCGTGCTGGACACCGTTTTTGCAGAGGCGCACGACCTTCCCGTCTCGATTCTGGTGACCGAAAACGGCGTTTTCTGAACCGTTTTCTGCGGCGCAAATTGCCGGTTTTCGATGACTCGGTGCGCAAATTTGCCTCAAAACAGAGAGATCTGCGCGTCCGTGCCGCAAAACAAGTTCCAAAAACGCACTTTTTGCATACACGGTATGAAAATCCTGCCCGAAAACGCGCTTTTGCGTTGCAATTCAAGCGCCGGGCAAGCTCAAACCGAAAGACAAACCCCAAAAGACCCAACCAAAAGGAGCAAAACCAACCATGAGAGATCCCAAGCTGAAAACATCCGTCGCCGTGATCGGCGCGGGGCACGCGGGCGTGGAAGCGGCGCTGGTCAGCGCACGCATGGGCGTTGATACCGTGCTGTTCACGCTCTCGCTCGACGGCATCGCCAATATGCCCTGCAATCCGTCGATCGGCGGAACGGCGAAGGGACATCTGGTTTATGAGATTGACGCGCTGGGCGGCGAGATGGGGTATGCCGCCGACCGCGTGACCCTTCAATCGCGGACGCTGAACCTCGGCAAGGGGGCAGCGGTTCAGAGCAAGCGGGTGCAGGCGGATCGGCAGAAATACCATCGGCTGATGAAGCAGACGCTGGAGAACACGCCGCACCTGCGCGTGGTACAGGCGGAGATCGTCTCCGTCGGGGTCACCACCGAAAACGCGGTCACGGGTTCCGCCGTGCCCGCCGGGGACACCGCCGACATAGCGACCGCCGGAACCGCCAAAGAAACCGCCGGAAGAACCGCCCTCCCAACTGTTGACAAAAACATTGACAAAGCCGCCGCGGGAACGGCGACCGAACCCGCTGACGGGGGCGCCGTAGGAAACGCAGATGAAACCGCCGGAACTGTCGCCACCCGCGCACCCGCCGGGCAAACCGCTGTCACGGGTTCCGCCGTGCCCGCTGTCGAAACCTCCCGCGCAGCTGCCGCGGAACCCGCCGTTCGGATTTCCGCCGGTCTTTCCGCCGCCACCCTCGCGACATCCCCAATCCCCTGCCCCCAAGAAGATTGTGAAATATTTAACAATGAAGATGAAAGCAGCGAAGTCGGGGCGAAGCCGGAACAGAGCGAAAGCTGTCGTGTTGAGGCAGAGCCGGAAGAGACTGATTTGGAAGCGGAAGCAGAACCCCTCTCGGATGGAATGTTTCACGTGAAACGTTCCGCCTCGGATCGGTCGGGCGGCGCTTGCCCAACCGACTGTGACCGTGCAAATCCGTCGTCAGGCGGCGCTTGCCCGACCGATTGTGACCGTGCAAATCCGTCGTCAGGCGGCGCTTGCTTCGTCGCGTGTGGCCACGCGAAACCGCCCGTTATTGACGGTGCGTCCACTGCTGCCGAGGCAACGGTCGGACAACCGAACGAAGTCGCCGAAGCGCAAACCCAAAAGCCCTGCGTTTGCTCGGTTACAACGCGCCTTGGTGAGGTTTGGGCTTGCGACGCCGTTGTGGTCGCCACGGGAACCTATTTGGACGGCGCCGTTTTCGTCGGGGACGTGAGCTACGCCGCCGGACCGGACGGTTCTTTGCCCTCGCGCGGGCTTTCCGATTCGCTCCGTGCGCTCGGAATTTGGTTGGTTCGCTTCAAAACCGGGACGCCCGCCCGCGTTCAGCGTCGCTCGATCGACTTTTCCGCGCTGGAAGAACAGCCCGGCGAGAACGAAATTGTTCCTTATAGTTATCGCACGCCTGAACACGCGCTCGACAACATCCCGCAGATTCCTTGCCACATCGTCTATACCAACAGCGAAACCCACCGCGTCATCCGCGAAAACATCACGCGAAGTGCAATGTATTCCGGCAAAATTCACGGGACGGGGCCTCGGTATTGCCCTTCCATCGAGGATAAATTGGTTCGTTTTGCCGACAAAGACCGCCATCAGCTCTTTGTGGAGCCGCTGGGCGAGGATACGTCCGAGATGTATCTGCAAGGCTTCTCCACCTCGCTCCCGACCGACGTTCAGCACGCGATGCTTCGCACGCTTCCCGGCTTTGAACACGCCGAGATCATGCGCTACGCCTACGCGATCGAATATGATTGCGCCGACCCGACGCAGATGGACGCCTCGTTGGAGTTCAAAGCGGTGGCGGGTCTGTTCGGCGCGGGACAGTTCAACGGAACGTCCGGCTACGAAGAAGCCGCGGCGCAGGGGCTGGTTGCCGGGATCAATGCCGCGAGACGAGTGCAAAACCGCCCGCCGATGATCCTTTCCCGCACCGAAAGCTACATTGGAACGCTGATTGACGACCTGGTTACCA
>CAKJZF010000055.1 GCA_918290775.1 Clostridiales bacterium
ATTCGCCTGCGAACCGCTGTGGGGCTGAACGTTCGCGAAGTTGCATCCGAAGAGCTTTTTCGCCCGTTCGATCGCGAGGTTCTCCACGACGTCGACTTTCTCGCATCCGCCGTAGTACCGATGCGCGGGATAACCCTCCGCGTACTTGTTGGTGAGGATGGTCCCGGCGGCGAGCAGGACGGGTTCGGAGACGAAGTTCTCCGACGCGATCAACTCGATCCCGTTTCTCTGCCGGTCGAACTCGGCTTTGATGGCGGCGCCGATCTCGGGATCGGACTCGTTCAGGCGCTCAAGCATTTCAGAAATCATGGGGGGAACCTCTCTTTTTTCTTCCGTTTGGCATATTCCAAATTATTATACAACATAGGAAAACAATTTACAAGGTCTTCCGCCGTTTTTTTTCACTTTTTCTCGGTCGGCGCAACGAAGCCCCCCGACCGTGGGGCGCGCGCCCGAAATAAAGATCCCCCCGCATAGCGGGGGGTATTTCATTTTCGGGCATAGCCCTATACGCTACCGGATCAGTTCGTGATCCGGTAATAAACGGGGGCGAAGAACGCTTTCGTATCGGCGGCGCGATAGTACGAAGATGCGGGATCGGCGACGTGCTCCACCGTCTGCACGAAACTCTTGCCGCAGGTGGCGTAGGCGTCGGCGAAGACGACGTATGCTTCTTTACCGCTGTCATCGCTGTTCCCGCGATACTTCATCCTGTAGATAAAAACGTATCTGTCGGACGCGATATCGGTATAGGTGATCCCGCCCGCGCCGTCGGACACCGCCGTATACAGTTTCATATCGTAATTGCCGTGGTCTTTGTCGAGGTTGTCGTTCGCGCACAGAACCGAAACGAGAGTACCGTCAATATAGAGGGAAACGGTCAGATAGTATTCGGCGGGGGTTGCGCCGGGGGTTTCATCCGCCCGCAGCGCCGCCTCGTTTTTCACTTCCTCGTGGTAACGGATACCGATCCGGTGCCATCCCACTTCGCAACCGTTGTCAATTTCATCGCAATCGAGCGCAACGGAGCCGCCGAGATGCGGGTAATTTTCAAACACCGTCGAATCGCCGCCGTAGGGGGGAACCATATTCGGGAAAAGTCCCGGATCCTCCACCGCGACGGTGCTGAAATTCCCGGCGTCCTCAAAACCGCCGGCAGTCTTACAGGAACTGGAAGAAACGTTATCGCAGGGACTCCAGTAACAGAGGGGCTTGTCGCCCGCGGACAAATCGCTGCTTCCGACGTTCGTAGTCACGTAGGGAGGGGCAGTTTTCAATAATCTTTTTGCGGATTTGTTAAGCAGATACGAATATTCGATATACAGATCGTTGCCCGTGGGATTTTCCTGCGTCGGATGAAAGGTCTTCTCCCCCGACTGCAGCACGTCGGTAAAGACGTTCCGCTTGTCCTGAATTCTTGCGTTTGCGTCAGCCATCGATTTTACGCCGATCGCTTCCCGCACTTTTTCGCCGTCGCCGCGATTGATCGCGTAGGGGTTGGTTTTC
>CAKJZF010000056.1 GCA_918290775.1 Clostridiales bacterium
CAAATGCGATTTTCATAGTCCGAAAGCATCTCGCGGATTCGCTCGCAAAGCGCGAGGTAATTTTCCCGTTCCTGCACATACCGGGCGGGATCATCATCGGCGCGGGGAAGCGACGCTTCCGAATGTTCAATCGGGAGAGCGTGACCAGATGGCTCATTCAAGAATCTGCGGCGGCAGTCGATCAGCCGGTTTTCGATGCAGACCTTGGCAAAATACCCGAAGGCAACGCCGACAGTGGGGTCAAACCGATCCAGCGCACGGCAGAACGCGATGGCGGATTCCTGCCGCAAATCCCGCCGATCCTCTTCGGATAACCCTTCCGCAAACCGTGCGGTCATGGATTCCATCAGGGAGTCGTAAAGCCCGAGCAGTTTGGAGAAAGCGTTCTCATTGCCGGCTTGCGCCTGCGCAACAAGATCGGCGATCTCCGCGGTCGTTTTCTGTTCGGGAACCTGTTTCATAATCGCGGGTACCTTTCCGAAAGCGTCCGCCCGAAAAGAGACAAAACCCGCATCCGATCACCGTTTTGTCGCTTACCCTTGACAACAAAAACGGTGTCAATGCAGGTCACAAACGTTTTCACAACACACCGCATGGATTTTCTGCGGTATCATATCTATTATCTATATTTTACCACAAAATTGCACAATGTCAATACCAATTTTGCATCATTTTTTGCTGTTTTTCTACAATTTTTATGAAATCTATTGTATTTGCACAAAATAAGAAAGCCCAAAATGGTCAACTTGTCCAATCAAAACCAGTCTGATTGTGCAAATTTGCCATTTCGGACTTCAAAAGTTTGTGAATGATTTTTTCTCATTTTTTGGAGCTAAACGAACCTTTCAGCGCTTGAAAGGCTAAAGAAACTACTTTTTTTTCTTCGGATCCTGTGTTCCCCAAATATAATTGACGTCTCCGCTCATCAGCGCGGTCATGCCCATCAGGATCACGTCCGGGTTTGCATAGATGTTTTTTGTCATCTGCTTTGCCTGCTCCTCGGATTCGGTGTTAACCGATCCGTGAACGACCTCTTTTTTGCGATTGTAAATGCGGAAATCGACCGTATAGGTCTTGTCAACCTCGAGTCGGTGGATTTCGCATTCGCAGGTCAAGCCCTTTTCCTTGCTGAATCGCAGGTAGCGATGCGCGGCGAGTGTGCTTTCCCGGAGAAGCGCTTCGCGGAATTCGCTTTTCAGCCCGTCGGCAACTGTGAGCCCTTTATCGGTGATGAAGAATAGCTCGTCGTCGTCTAACCCTTTTCCGACGGGATCCAAAAGCCCGTCCTCGATCATCGAGTAGAATGCTTCGGCGAAGTCGATGTATTTGATGTGTTCGGTCACTTCCACAATCTCGTTCAGCCCCACATAGGTCATGGGGCGGTTGATCTGATGAATGAGATGCAGGACGAAAATTTTGACGTCATCCATCTTGCTGATCGGTGTTTTCATGCGCATCCCCCTTTCTTTTTCGGAACCGTAACATATTTTATCATATTTTTTCCTGTTTTTCAATAGTTTTGTTTGCAATTTGCAAACTTTTGTGGTATGATATATGTGGAGCGGTTTCAGCCGCTTCGATGAAGGCACACATTGCCGAATGAAGAGGAACCGTTATGATACACATTGCATTGCTTGGCTTCGGTGTGGTCGGAAGCGGCACCGCCGAGGTGCTTGCGGAAAACCGTGCGCTGATCGAAAAACGCTTGGGGGAAGAAATTTGCGTCAAGTACATTCTGGATTTGCGCGAATTTCCCAACCATCCGCTCGGTGACCGCGTGATCCATGACATCGCCCCGATTCTTGCGGACCCGGAGGTGCGGATCGTTGCCGAAATGATGGGAGGGTCGCACCCTGCCTATGAATTTACGAAGTCCGCGCTGGAGGCGGGGAAGAGCGTTGTCACTTCCAACAAAGAGGTCGTTGCGGCGTTTGGAGCGGAGCTTTTGGAGATTGCACGCAAACACGGCGTTTTTTATCTCTTTGAGGCGAGCGTTGGCGGCGGGATTCCGATCATCCGCCCTCTGCGGGATGATCTCGCGCCGAATGAGATTCTCTCAATCAGCGGGATTCTCAACGGGACGACCAATTTTATCCTTTCGAAAATGAAGAACGAGGGTTCCGACTTTTCCGAGGCGCTGGGACAAGCTCAAAAGCTCGGCTATGCCGAGGCAAATCCCGCCGCCGATGTCGAGGGACTTGATGCGGCGCGTAAAATTGTGATTTTGGCGGCGCTGGCATTCGGCGTGCTGATCCCGCCCTCGGCAATTTCCGTGGAGGGGATTACGCGCGTCACAGCCGAGCAGACCGCCGTTGCCGAAGCCATGGGGTGCGCTTTGAAGCTCATCGGGCATACCGAGCGGATCGGTGACCGCGTGCTGGCGCTTGTTGCGCCGCATTTGGTTCCCGCGTCAAGCCCCATTCACCATGTGGATGGCGTATTCAACGGAATTTTGGTCAACGCGAATATGCTCGGAAAGACCTTTTTCTACGGGGCGGGAGCCGGGAAATTACCAACGGCGAGCGCGGTTGTGGCGGACGTTCTCAATGCCGCGCAGGGAACGCCGCATCTGCCCCGGTGGACTGCGGCAACCCCCGAAAGAATTGCGGATCCTGCCGACCGCGTTTGCCGACGTGCGTTTGTGTTCCGCGGATGCGGGCGCTGCGCCGAGGCGACCAAGACCTATTTTGGAAACGATTCCTATCTTTTGCGGGACGGTTCTTTCGCCCTGATCAGCCGCCCGATGAGCGGTAGGGAGGCGGACGCCGCCGTGAAAGCCTGCGGAAAAGAGCTATGCTGGTCTATGCCGGTTTTGGACTGATAAGGGAAAACATGAGATTTGCTTTTTTTGATGCCAAGCAATATGACCGCCCGTCCTTTGAGACATACGGAAAAGAGGCAGGGATCGATTTTCGGTTTTATGAGACCCGATTGACGCCGGATACCGTGGAACTGGCGCGTGGGTCGGACGGCGTTTGCGTGTTCGTCAACGACACGGTGAACGCCGAGGTGATCGACCGCCTGTATGAGATGGGGGTCGGAACGGTTGCGCTTCGGTGCGCGGGCTACAACAATGTGGATGTCCGCCATGCGTTCGGAAAGGTTCATGTGGTTCATGTTCCCGCTTATTCGCCGTATGCCGTGGCGGAACACGCCATGGCAATGCTCCTGACGTCGGTTCGGCGCATCCACAAAGCGTATAACCGCACCAAGGATTTCAACTTCAGCCTGACCGGCTTGACCGGCTTCGACCTGCACGGGAAAACGGTCGGCGTGATCGGAACCGGGAAGATCGGACGCATCTTCGTTGATATCTGCCGCGGGTTCGGGATGCAGGTGATCGCCTACGACAAATTTCCCGCCGCCGACAGCAAGATCGAATATGTTTCGCTTGACGAGCTGTTTGCCCGCAGCGACGTGATTTCGCTGCATTGCCCGCTGACCGAAGAGACCTACCATACTGTTTGTGCCGAGACCGTTGCAAAAATGAAAAAAGGGGTTGTGATCGTCAACACCTCGCGCGGCGCACTGATCGACGCGGACGCACTTTTGGAAGGAATCAAGGCGAGAAAGATCGGGGCGGCCTGCCTCGACGTTTACGAGGAAGAGGCGGACATCTTTTTCGAGGACTATTCGGGTCATATCATGGCGGATGACACGCTGGCGCGGCTGATCAGTATGCCGAATGTCCTCGTCACCTCGCATCAGGCGTTTCTGACCGAGGAAGCGTTGAACAACATCTCCCAAACCACCGTTCAGAATATCCTTGATCTCTCGCGCGACGGAATGTGCCCCAATGAGTTGTGCTACCGTTGCGGAAAAACCGACGTGTGCCGGAAGGAACGGGTCGGGAAGTGCTTTTGAAAAAAACAGTTTTTCCTGTCGGAAAGCTCCCCGAATCGAGCAAAGGGGAGCTTTCCGTTTGTTTACAAAGTGTTCATATCTTTTTTAATGGATTCGTTGACAAAGTATTCAATTTGTGATAGAATTTTATTAAAGTGGGGTAGGATGGTTCGCTTTTGAAAACGCCGTTTTTCGCCCCAGAACGATCAAATTTTTATATCCTTGGGAGGGGTTGTCTTTATGAAAAAAGGCGCAACGGTCGGTACGGAAAAGATCGCCGCGCTCTTCGATTCCGGCACCTTTGCGGAGCTGGGAGCTTATCGGAAGAGAGCGGACGGAAGCATGACCGGCGCGGTCTGCGGTTACGGCGCGATCGGCGGCAAACTGGTTTATGCGTTCGCGCAGGACAGCGACCGTCAGAAGGGCGCGTTTGACGCGGTTCAAGCGGAGAAAATCGCGGCGCTCTATGAGCTTGCGTGCAAGAACGGCGCACCGGTTGTCGGGCTGTTTGACAGCGCGGGTACCTATGTGACCGACGGCGCTTCGGCGCTGGCGGCATACGGAAAGTTGCTTGCCAACATCAGCCGCGCTTCGGGCGCGATCCCGCAGATTGCCGTGATCGACGGCGTTTGCGCGGGGCTTGCGGCAACGGCGGCAACCATGTTTGACGTGGTTGTAACGATCAAAGGGAAGTCGCAATTGTATGTGAATGCGCCGTTTTTGATCGGCAAAGAGGTCGGAACCGCGGAATATGCCGCGGAGAAGGGGCTTGCGTCGGTCATGGCGGAGAACGCGGAAGAAGCGATTGCAACGGTTCGTAAGTTGATTGATCTGCTGCCCGCGAACGCCGAGGACGGCGTTGTCGCGGAGGACAGCGCCGACGATGTGAATCGCACGGTTGCGGTTGCGGGCAACGCGAAAGCAGTGATCGGTACGGTTGCCGACGCGGGGAGCTTTTTGGAGCTTGGCGCCGGGTATGCCGACGAGATGATCACCGGATTCGGCAAATTCGGCGGCGTTCCCTGCGGAATCGTTGCGAACAACGCCGGGGTAAACGGCGGCGCGTTGACCGCCGACGGCGCGAAGAAGGCGGCGAAGCTCGTTGGGCTTTGCGACAGCTTCGGTATGCCGGTTGTGACCTTGACGGACTGCATCGGTGTTGCCGTCAGCTCCGCCGAGGAGGGAACGCCCCTTGCAACGGCGCTCGGAAAGCTCGCCATGACCTATGCATCCGCAACGACGGCGAAGATCACGGTGATTACGGGGAAGGCATACGGTGCGGCATTCACGCTCATGGGATCCAAGGCGCTCGGCGCGGACACGGTTTACGCGCTTCCCGCGGCACAGATCAGCACCATGGCGCCCGCATCGGCGGTGGCGTTTCTTTGGAATGACCGCATCAGCGAGTCGGTCAGCCGCGCGGACTTGGAAAAGGAATGGGTCAAAACCTGCGCTGCACCCGAGGCGGCGGCTTGCGACGGCAGCATCGACGACGTGATTGACCCGGCGGAGCTTCGTCAGCGCATTTGCGCGGCGGTTTATATGCTGCTCGTGAAGAACGAGGGAGACCCCGCGCGGCGGCATTGCAATCTGCCGCTGTGATCGGAGGAAAAGCGATGACACAGTTGCTGATGTTTTTGACAAAGGATCCGAGATCCTTCGGTGAACGGGCGAGCGAAGCGGGGATCGTCTCCCTGCAGGGAATGCTTACCATTTTCGCCGTGCTGGCGCTGCTTTGGGGCGCGGTTGAGCTGTTTCGCGTTGCGCTTTCGGCGGCAAACAGAAACAAGACGAAAAAAGCCCAATCGAACGTTCCCGCCGTTGAGCCGGATTCGAAGCCTGCCGAGGTCATAACCACCGAAGCAGATGACGGCGCACTGATTGCCGCAATCACGGCGGCAATCCATGCGGCAAGAGCCGATGAAGGAGTCACAACGGGCTTCCGCGTGGTCTCCTTCCGCAGAACCGCCCGCTGAATATAGGCGGGAATTCCGATCCGATATTGAAATCAAGAAAGGTTTGGTACATCAAAATGAAAAACTATCGTGTAACCGTCAACGGCGTTGCGTACGACGTGGTTGTTGAAGAGATTGCGGAGGGCGCGGTTTCCGCTCCCGTTGCCGCCTCTGCTCCTGCGGCTCCCAAGGCGGCTCCCGCTCCCAAGAAGCTCGCTCCGAGCGGAAACGCGGGCGCAAATGCTGTCAAGGCGCCGATGCCCGGCAACATTCTCAAGGTCAACGTCAAGCCCGGAGACAGCGTCAAAAAGGGCGCGGTGCTTTGCATCCTTGAAGCAATGAAGATGGAAAATGAGATCATGGCTCCGGCGGACGGCGTTGTTGCCACCGTGGAAGTCACCCCCGGAACAACGGTCGCGTCGGATGCGGTTCTTGTCACATTCAATTGACCCGGTTCGGTCAAATTTTGAGAAAGGAACCCAACATCCATGCATAAATTGATCGAAAGCATCACCGAGTTTCTGGGCGAAACCGGGATCGCGAAAATGGGTCAGGGGGGAGGACTTGCCGCCTTTCAGACCGTGGTGATGTTGCTTATCTCCTTCCTGCTGATCTATTTGGCGATCGGCAGAAAGTTTGAGCCGTTGCTGTTGCTTCCCATCGCGATCGGAATGCTGCTCACCAACCTGCCGGGCGGGGAAATGTTTCATTTGGAGTTCTGGTTTGCAAACGTCGATCAGATCAATGAACTGATCCAAACAGTCCGAGAGTCTGCTCCGGGAAGTACCGTCTACGAAACGGCGCGTACCATGTTGGACAATTACGAGAGCTGGTATACCATCGTTTGGGAGAACGGAGCGTTTGAAGGCGTTGCCACGTCGCTTTCCGTCAACTATCTCAACGTTCTTCAGCACGGCGGACTGCTTGACCTGCTCTACATCGGCGTCAAAACCGGTATTTATCCC
>CAKJZF010000057.1 GCA_918290775.1 Clostridiales bacterium
CGGCGTTTCCGCCGCGCCCGACGAAGTGCGCGGTCAGGTGGTCAAGGCTTCCATCGTTCTCACTAAGGGAACCGAACCGACCGAGGAGCTGAAAAAAGAGATTCAGAACTACGTCAAAACCCACACCGCTCCCTACAAGTACCCTCGCATCGTGGTGTTCCGCGACGAGCTTCCAAAAACCACCAGCGGAAAGATTCGGAGGAATCTGCTGTGACCCGCCGCGTCACCCTGCTTTCGGGACACTACGGAAGCGGAAAGACCAACATTGCCGTCAATCTCGCGCTCCGACTCCGCGAAACCTGCGACCGTGTTGCCGTTGCTGATCTTGACATTGTAAACCCCTATTTTCGAACCAAGGACAGCGACGCGGATTTTGCCCACGCGGGCATTCGCCTGATCTCCTCGGCGTTTGCAAACTCCAATCTCGACCTGCCCGCCATGCCTCAGGATCTCTACGCCGTTACCGACGACCGGTCGCTTCATGTGATCGTTGACGTTGGCGGCGACGACCGCGGTGCGCTCGCGCTCGGTCGCCTCGCGCCCGCGCTGCTCGCGGAAAACGACTATGAGATGCTCTTTGTCATCAATCGGTTTCGCCCGCTCACGCGGGACGCGGTATCCACCGCCGAAGTCAAGAACGAGATCGAAGCCGCCTGCGGGATCCCTTTTACAGGCATTGTCAACAATTCCAACCTCGGTGCGGAAACGACAGCCGAAACGGTTTTGTCCTCGCTCTCCTATGGCGAAGAGGTCGCGGCGCTGACGGGACTCCCCGTTGTCTTTACCTCGGCGGAGACCTCGCTCTGTGAAGCGCTCTGGGGCAAAGTGCCGAATCTGCTCCCCTTGCATCTTCAGAAAAAAATTACCGACCGATTCCGGAGGGATTCAGAATGAAAAAACAACACATCGAAACCACCTGCGTTCAGGGCGGCTACCGCCCGGGGAACGGCGAACCGCGCCAACTCCCCATCGTTCAGAGTACCACCTTCAAATACGATACGGGCGAGGACATGGCAAAGCTCTTTGACCTCGAAGCAAACGGGTATTTCTACTCCCGCCTGCAAAACCCGACCAACGACGCGGTCGCCGCGAAAATCTGCGAGCTGGAGGGCGGTTCCGCCGCCATGCTGACCTCCTCCGGTCAAGCCGCGAATTTCTATGCCGTGTTCAACATTGCAACCTGCGGCGATCACGTGATCGCGTCCTCCGCGATCTACGGCGGAACCTATAACCTCTTTGCCGTCACCATGAAAAAGATGGGCGTCGATTTTACGTTCGTCGCTCCCGATTGCAGCGAAGAGGAGCTGGACGCCGCCTTCCGACCGAACACCAAAGCCGTTTTCGGAGAGACCATTGCCAATCCCGCACTCCGGGTGCTTGACATTGAAAAGTTCGCGTCCGCGGCACACCGTCACGGCGTTCCGCTGATTGTGGACAACACATTTGCCACGCCCGTCAATTGCCGTCCGTTTGAATGGGGTGCGGACATTGTGACGCACTCTACCACAAAGTATATGGACGGTCATGGCTGCGGCGTCGGCGGTTGCATCGTGGATTCCGGCAAGTTTGATTGGAGCCGCTACCCCGATCGGTTCCCGGGGCTTTGCACGCCGGACGACAGCTATCATGGGGTTGTTTACGTGCAAAAATTCGGTGTCGGCGGCGCGTTCATCACCAAGGCAACCGCACAGCTGATGCGGGATTTCGGGTCGATCCAATCCCCGCAAAACGCGTTTTTGCTCAACTTGGGGCTGGAAAGTCTGCATGTGCGGATGCAGCGCCATTGCGAAAACGCCATGGCGGTTGCGGAGTTCCTCGCCAAAGACGACCGCGTCTCTTGGGTGACTTACTGCGGGCTTCCGACCGACCGGGATCATGCGTTGGCTCAAAAATATTTGCCAAACGGTTCCTGCGGCGTGGTCAGTTTCGGCGTTAAGGGTGGGCGCAAAGCCGCCGAAGCCTTCATGCGGAATCTGAAAATCGCCGCAATCGAAACCCATGTTGCCGATGCGCGTTCGTGTTGTTTGCATCCGGCAAGCACCACCCACCGTCAGATGAACGACGACGAGCTGATCGCCGCCGGGGTCTCTCCCGATCTGATCCGCCTTTCCTGCGGGTTGGAGAGCAAAGAGGATCTGATTGACGATATTGACCGCGCGTTGGGCGCGGTTTGAATCCGATAGATCAAGAAAGGATGAACAAAGATGGCAAAACTGACCTTCCTGACCGACAACTGCAAGGGTTGCGGGCTTTGTGTGGACGCCTGTCCGAAGCACATTCTCCGCCTCGCAACCGACAAGATCAACAAAAAGGGACATCACCCCGCCGAGATCATCGACCAAGACGCCTGCATCGCGTGCGCCTGCTGTGCGCTGATGTGCCCTGATGTGATCATCACGGTGGAGAAATAAGGAGGAACCGAAATGTCTGAAAAAGTGTTAATGAAAGGCAATGAAGCCATTGCCGAGGCGGCGATCATCGCCGGCTGCCGTCACTACTTCGGTTACCCCATCACCCCTCAAACCGAAATTGCCGCTTACATGGCAAAAAAGATGCCGAAAATCGGAGGCACCTTCCTGCAGGCGGAGAGTGAAATTGCCGCCATCAACATGGTCTACGGCGTTTCCAGCGCCGGGCTTCGCGTGATGACGTCGTCCTCCAGCCCCGGGGTCTCGCTCAAAGGCGAGGGACTTTCCTACCTCGCCGGCGCCGATCTTCCCGCCCTGATCGTCAACGTTCAGCGCGGCGGACCGGGTTTGGGCGGAATTCAGCCCAGCCAATCCGATTATTTTCAGGCAACGCGCGGCGGCGGTCACGGTGACTACCACATGATCGTCCTCGCCCCCGCTTCGGTTCAGGAGATGGCGGAGCTGACCGTGAAGGGCTTTGAGCTGGCAGATACCTACCGCATGACCTCCATGATCCTCGCGGACGGCACCATGGGGCAGATGATGGAGCCTGTCGCGCTGGATGACCTGAGGGTCAACCCCATGCCCGCCAAGCCTTGGGCAACCACGGGAACGGGGATGAAACGCCCGCACAACATCGTCAATTCCCTCTTCCTGCAACCCGAGGAACTGGAAAAATTCAATTTCGAGCGTTATGAACGCTATGCGCGGATCGAAGAAACCGAGGCACTCGCCGAGGAATACCTTATGGACGACGCCGAAATCGCCGTTGCCGCCTTCGGCATTGCCGCCCGCGTTTCCAAAAACGCCATCGACGAAGCCCGCAAGATGGGCATTAAGGTCGGTCTGATCCGCCCCATCACGCTTTGGCCTTTCCCGAAAGCCGTTTTCCGCAAAGCCGCCGATCATGTCAAATCCATGATTTCGGTCGAGCTTTCGATGGGGCAGATGATCGAGGACGTCCGCCTCGCCGCCGAATGTCGCGTTCCCGTGTCGCTATGCAACCGCGCGGGCGGCATGATCCCGTCCCCCGATCAGGTGTTGGCGGCAATTGTTTCCGCCGCGAAAGGAGGTCACTGATATGGTCGTTTTCAAAAAGCCCCACGCGCTGACGGACGCGCCTTTCCACTATTGCCCGGGTTGTACCCACGGCATCGTTCATCGTCTCGTTGCCGAGGTGATTGACGAGCTTGGAATTGAGGGAAAAACGATCGGCATCGCGCCGGTCGGTTGCTCCGTGATGGCATATAATTACTTCAACTGCGATATGATCGAAGCGGCGCACGGTCGTGCCCCCGCCGTTGCAACCGGCGTCAAGCGTGCAAATCCCGACAACATTGTGTTCACCTATCAGGGTGACGGCGACCTTGCCTCCATCGGCATGGCGGAAACCGTTCACTCCGCGGCACGCAACGAAAACATCACCATTATCTTTATCAACAACGCAATCTACGGCATGACGGGCGGTCAGATGGCTCCGACCTCTCTTCCCGGTCAGGTCACGCAAACCTCCCCCTACGGGCGCGACGTGAAAGCCTGCGGTTACCCCATCCGGGTTTGCGAAATGCTCTCCGAACTGGAAGGTCCGGAATACCTGGAGCGGGTCACGGTCAACAGCGTCCCCAACATCCGCAAAGCTAAAAAAGCGATCAAAAAAGCGTTCCAGAACCAGATCGAGGGCAAAGGCTTCTCTCTTGTGGAAGTCATTTCCTCTTGCCCCACCAACTGGGGCATGACCCCGCAGGCGGCGCTCAAATGGATCGACGAAAAAATGATCCCCTACTACCCGCTCGGCGTCTACAAAGACCGTTCCGCTGAAAAAAAGGAGGAGAACGCATGAAAACCACACAATTTCTCTTCTCCGGCTTCGGCGGTCAGGGCATCCTGTTCGCCGGTAAATTCCTCGCTTACAAAGGTTTGATCGAGGGAAAACAAGTCAGTTGGCTTCCTTCCTACGGTCCTGAAATGCGCGGCGGAACGGCGAGCTGCAGCGTGATCGTGAGCGACGGAGCGGTTGGTTCCCCCATCGTCTCCAAGCCCGACGTTCTCGTGGCGATGAATCTGCCGTCGCTTGACCGCTTTGAAAATGCGGTTGTTCCCGGCGGGATGATCTTTGCCGACAGCACGCTCATCGGCAGGAAAGTTGCCCGCGACGACGTGAAAGCCTTCTACGTTCCCGCAACCCAACTGGCAAACGAAAACGGGTATCCCACCCTCGCAAACATGATCCTGCTCGGCAAGATCCTTGCGGAATTGGGCGAATTTGACGAGGATTCCGTCAACGCCGCGCTTTCCAAAGTCATTTCCGCAAAACACGCCGACATGAAAGAAGTCAATTTGAACGCCCTGCATTCGGGTATGGCACAATAAGGAGGTATTGCTATGCAGATCCGCATTGAAAAAACGTCCAATCCAAAAGCAAAACCCGATCCCTCCACGCTTGGGTTCGGAAAAATCTTTACGGATCATATGTTCCTGATGAACTACGATCCGGAGAACGGCTGGCATGACGCCCGCATCGTTCCCTTCCAGAATCTTTCCATTCACCCCGCTTCCACCGTCCTGCATTACGGTTCCGAGATTTTTGAGGGGTTGAAGGCATATCGCCGCGCCGACGGAAAGGTTCAGCTCTTCCGTCCCCTTGAGAACATCCGCCGGTTGAACAACTCCGCCGAGCGGCTTTGCCTGCCGCAGATTCCCGAAGCCGACGCTTTGGAAGCTCTGACGACCTTCGTGAAAACCGAGGAAGCATGGACGCCCTCTGCCGAAGGAACCTCGCTTTATCTCCGTCCTTTCCTCTTCGGAAATGATGAAAGTCTCGGCGTTCATACCGTTCATCATGCTTTGTTCATCATCATTGCGTCGCCCGTCGGAAGCTACTACCCCGAAGGAATCAACCCCGTTCGCATTATGATCGAAGATCAGGACGTTCGCGCCGTTCGCGGCGGAACCGGGTATGCGAAATGCGGCGGGAACTATGCCGCTTCCAACCGCGCCGGAGAACGCGCTGCGCAAAAGGGCTATTCGCAGGTGCTTTGGCTGGACGGCGTGGAGCGCAAGTACATCGAAGAGGTCGGCGCGATGAATGTGATGTTCCTCATCGGCGACGAGGTGGTGACCCCGAAGCTGACCGGCTCAATTCTCCCCGGCATCACCCGCAAATCCTGCATTGAGATCCTGCAAAAGGAAGGCTACAAAGTCAGCGAACGGTTGCTTTCCGTGGATGAACTCAGTCAGGCAATGAAAGACGGTACACTCAAAGAGGCTTGGGGTTGCGGAACAGCCGCTGTGGTCTCTCCCATCGGCGAACTGCTCTATAAGGATCAGAAGTACATCGTGAATGAAGGCAAGATCGGCAAGCTGACTCAACACCTCTACGATACCCTGACCGGGATTCAATGGGGCAAAACACCCGACACCTTCGGCTGGACCTACCAACTTTAAGTTCTATAAAATTTATATAAAAAGGAGACTTCACCAATGTTTCAATCTGAATATCTGAAAAAAGTGTATGCAGGGGTCGAGGCTCGCAACCCCGGAGAAAAAGAATTTTTGCAGGCTGTCCGCGAGGTTCTCGAATCGCTTGAACCCGTTGTTGCCGCGAATCCGAAATTGCAGGAGCAGGGCGTTCTTGAACGCATCGTCGAGCCGGAACGTCAGATCTTCTTCCGCGTTTCATGGGTCGATGACAAGGGTCAGGTTCAGGTCAACCGCGGCTACCGCGTGCAGTTCAACTCGGCAATCGGTCCCTACAAGGGTGGTATCCGGCTTCATCCGTCGGTCAACGCGTCGGTTATCAAGTTCCTCGGATTTGAGCAAATCTTCAAAAACAGCCTGACGGGACTCCCCATCGGCGGCGGCAAGGGCGGTTCCGATTTCGATCCCAAAGGAAAATCCGACCTTGAAATCATGCGCTTCTGCCAGAGCTTCATGACCGAGCTTGCCAAGCACATCGGTGCCGATACCGACGTTCCTGCCGGCGACATCGGTACGGGCGCACGCGAGATCGGCTATATGTACGGTCAATACAAGAGACTGCGCAATGAGTTCACCGGCGTTCTGACCGGCAAGGGATTGACCTATGGCGGTTCTCTCGCCCGCAAGGAAGCCACCGGCTTCGGTCTCTGCTATTTCGTTGACGAAATGCTCCGCTGCATGAAGGGCGAATCCTTCAAGGGCAAAATCGCCGTCATTTCCGGCTCGGGCAACGTTGCCATTTACGCCAACCAAAAGGCAACCGAGCTGGGCGCAAAGGTGGTTGCCATGTCGGATTCCAACGGGTATGTCTATGACCCCAACGGAATCGACCTCGCCGTTGTCAAGCAGATCAAAGAGGTGGAGAGAGGGCGCATCAAGGAATACGCCGCTCGCGTGAAGGGTGCCGAATACCACGAGGGTTGCTCCGGCATCTGGACGATCAAATGCGACATCGCGCTCCCCTGCGCCACGCAGAATGAAATTAACGAGGAAAGCGCGAAAACCCTTGTGAAAAACGGCGTGATCGCGGTCGGTGAAGGCGCAAATATGCCCTCCACACCCGAAGCCATTGCCACGTTCCAGAACGCGGGCGTTCTCTTCGCTCCTGCGAAGGCGTCGAACGCCGGTGGCGTTGCAACCTCTGCGCTCGAGATGAGTCAGAACTCCCAGCGCCTCTCCTGGACCTTCGAGGAAGTGGATGCCAAGTTGAAAAACATTATGGTCAACATCTTCCACAACGCCTACAATGCCGCTGAAAAATACGGCATGAAGGGCAACCTCGTCGCCGGCGCCAACATCGCCGGATTCGAGAAGGTCGCCGACGCGATGCTCGCGCAAGGTATCGCTTATTAAGAATTGAATAGGCAGACCGCGAGGGGGAGGGACTTTTTCTTGCAAGAAAAAGTCC
>CAKJZF010000058.1 GCA_918290775.1 Clostridiales bacterium
CCTTTTTTCAAAAAGGGGTCCCGCCCCCTCCACAAGGTTTTCCTTTCTTACCGCACCCCCGTGCTGCCGAAGCCGCCCTCGCCGCGTTCGGTTTCGGAGAGCGACTCGGAGATCAGAAAGTCGGCATGGATGACGGGCAGGAAGAACATCTGCGCGATGCGGTCGCCGCGTGCGACGGTAAAAGGTTCGGAGCCGTGGTTGATCAGACCAACGCAGATCTCGCCGCGGTAGTCCGAGTCGATCACGCCGATGCCGTTGGAGAGCGAGACACCTTTTTTGACGCCCAGTCCGCTTCGCCCGGCGATGACGGCAACCACGCCGTCGGTCTCGGGAGCAATGGCAAGTCCGGTAGGGATCAGCGCCTTTTCGCCCGGCGCGAGGATGACGGTTTCTCCATCGTCCAGCGCGGCGCGGAGATCCACGGCGGCAGAACCCGCCGTGGCGTATTCGGGCGCGGTCATGCCGCGCGTGAGTTTGAGTTGAACATTCATGTTGAAAATCTCCTTACGGGGTTGTTATTTTCGTCCTCTGTCAATGATCAGCGGGGAGACGGCAAAGAAGAGGAGGCTGATCAGCGCCATGGCAACCGAGGCGATCAGAATCCCGGCGGTCACGGAGAAGAAGATACCGACCACGGCAATGATCAGAACGGGCGGAACCAACCCAAAATAGATGAACAGAACGGTGATCGCCTGCTTCGCCTGCTGCGCGATCGAAGAGGGAAACGTCAGGTCGATGAAAAGCAGAACGTTGCTGACATAGAAATCCAGCACCACGGCAAGCAGGAACACCGCAATAACCGTTGCCACGTTTGCGCGCAGGAATACTGCCGAAATCACCAGCGCGGGCAGCAGGTCGAGCGCACAGTTGACCGTTCCGCCGAGCGCCGACCAAAACACCTTGGCATAGGACGACGCGGGAATCGTTACAAAATAGGTCTTATCCATGTCGGCGGAGAGCGGGTCACCGAGCGCACGGAAGAACACGATGCCGCAGAGCGCAAGCCCGACCACGTAGAAATTCCGCGACTGCACGACAAACGCAAGGATCGAGCAGATCACAACCGCAAGCGCCAGATAGAAGAGCGACGTTTTGGTGAACACCTTGAGAATACCGAAGCGGAACCGGTTGTAAAGCGTTTTGGTGAAGAACATCTGTGCGCCGCTCCCGCGGAGCCTGTCGCGCGTGACGCGGTCGCCGCGATCCTTCTTTCGCTTCGCCGCTATGCCGGCTCTCGCCGCCGCCATCTTCTCCTCGCGCTCTTGAGACCCCGCCATCGCGTCCTCGTAGAAGTCCGCTTTGATGTTCCAGACCGCCCAAGTGATGAGAATCGCTCCAAGCACGAGCAGACCGAGGCAGGCAAAGGAAAGTCCGAGCTTGCCCTCCATCGAGAACATCACCATACCCTTGATCCAGCCAACGGCGGGAATCCAGTTCGTGACGCTGCCGTTGAAGAAGTTCTTCGCGGCGGCGTAAAGTTCCAGCCCGGAGGTTGTTTTGTAAAGATAGAAGCCGCCTGCCAGCAGGGCGATCACAAGCAAAACGAACGGCGAAATATACCGCTTGAGCTTTGTATGCGTCGAGGTGACGGTGTAGACCAGAACACTGATGAGCTGCGAATAGATGATGGTGATGATCCAAGCGAGGATGATGAACAGCGCGGTCGCGACGCTTAACCCGACGTTGAGGATCAGGTTTGGAATCTGAAACCCGATGTAAATCCCCGCGAAGATTAGTAGGAAAATCTGCGACATCAGCCGGAAGAGCAGAACCGATTGCGGCTTCATCGGCGCCGAGAACAGCAGGTTGACGTCCGCCATCAGAAAGATGGAGGAGCCGCTCTTATCGGCTTTCCAGACGTTCCAAAGGAACATGGCAATCACGATCCCGGTAACGGCGAACCCGATGATGGCTTTCTTGTCCTCTTCCGTCAGCGCGGGAACGTCGTCGGGGTTTTCCTCCGCGACTTCTTCAACCGGCGCGGGATCCTCCCGGCGGCTGTCGATGGCGTCTCCGAGCAATGCCGCTCCGACACCGATCAGTATGCCGAATACCAAACTCGCGACGATCACGATCACGACCCATGAGCGAAACAGCTTTTTGATCTGATTCACAAACGAGTGCCCGGCGTAATAGAGATAGAGTTTCATTCGTCCGCCCCCGTAACATTGCCGTCGGGCGAAAGCATTTCGGGCGTTTCCTCGGTGATCTCAAAGAACATCTGTTCCAGCGTTTCTCCCCGCGCTTCCAACTCTTCGTGGGTCACGTTTGCCCGAACAACGCCCTTTTGCATGATCACGGCGCGATCCCAAAGGTTTTCCACGCTGTCGATCATGTGCGTACTCACCAAAATGGCGCACCCCTCCTCCCGCAACCGAAGCAGGAGACTTTTCAGTTCCTTGATGGCGTGCGGGTCCAAACCGATCATCGGTTCGTCGAGCAGGAGAATCTTCGGCTGCGGGAGCAGACCGAGGCAGATGTTCAGCTTTTGCTGCATTCCCTTGGAAAGTTCATCGCCGTATTTTTTCTTTTTATCGGTCAGCTCGAAGCGGTCAAACAGCTCGTCGATCCGCGGTTTGTAGTCGGTCAGCTTGTAGGCTCTTGCGAGGAATTCCATGTGCTCCGAAACGGTCAGATTCGGATAGAGCGAGGGGAGCTCGGGAATATAGCCGAGCAGTCTCTTGGCTTCCACGGTTTTGTTGTTGTAACCGCCGACCGAGACCGATCCTTCATATTTCAGAAACCCGATGACCGATTTCATCACCGTGCTTTTCCCGGCGCCGTTCGGTCCGAGTAAAACGGTGATCGTCCCCGGTTCGAGCATGAAACTCACATGGTCGCACGCCACAGTCTTTCCGTACTTTTTGGTTAGATCCTTAACAACCAGCATTCGATGGTATCTCCTTTTGATATTTTTTTTCAGAACGATTTACCGCCGCTCAATCTCCGAGCGACTTATAATAAAGCATACAATGGCAGAATCCCTCGTAGTTCGGATCCTTGATCTGATCGCGAAACTCCTTGCACATACATTTCGTGTCAGGGGTTCGTTCGCGGCGGCAGGGGCAGTAGCCGCCGGTCTCCTTCAGCCCTTCTTTCACGACCTTCACGATCTCTTCATCCGGATTGTAGGTGATTTTCATGGCAAACTCCTTTTTTCAATCGTCGGACAGACCAACGCCAAGCGACGGACTGTCATTTATGTTCGCGCAAACCCGCGCGGAAGTTTTTGGGGGATCCAAGGGACTTGTTTCAAAGGTATGTTTTCGAATCCATTTTGCCGAACAGAGATTGGAGCAGACTGTTCGCAGAGACCCGTGCGGAAGTTTTTTGGGGATCCAAGGGACTTGTTTCAAAGGTATGTTTTCGAATCCATTTTGCCGAACAGAGATTGGAGCAGACTGTTCGCAGAGACCCGCGCGGAAGTTTTTGGGGGATCCAAGGGACCTTTCTTCAAAAAGGTCCCTTGGTCAAAAAGGTCCCTTGGTCAAAAAGGTCCCTTGGTCAAAAAGGTCCCTTGGTCAAGCGCATACGGGCGATCTTTTCGGGGTCGGGAGAGACAATACAGGACCAGTTGGTGTGATAGATCACGAACCCGGGCTTGGTGCCGGCGGGCTTGCGGACGTTGCGAACCAAGGTGTAGTCCACTTCCACATTCTGACCGTCGGAGCCTTTCGAGAAGAAGGCGGCGATTTCGGCGGCGTCGGTAAAATCACGGGGGGAAGGTTCGGTTCCCGAGGTGATCAGGACGGCGTGGGACCCGGGGAGATTTTTGATGTGAAACCAATAGTCGTTTTTGCCGGCGAGACGGTGGGTGATATATTCATTCTGAACGTTGTTTTTCCCGCAGAGAACGCGATACCCGCCCGACGTGCGGAATTCGGCAACGGCGGGGGCGGATTGCTTGCGGGGGGCAACATAATGCTTCATGCGGGAGGCATACCCGGAGCGGAACAGCTCTTCGCGGATCTCGGAGAGATCGGCGGAGGTCTCGGCGTGGGTCAGCGAATCGAACACCGTGTCGAGGTAGGCAAGCTCGGCTTCGCCGAGGGCGATCTGACGGGACAGCTCCACACGGGCGGTCTTGCTCTTGTTGTACTTTTTGTAGAGACGCTGCGCATTGGCGGCGGGGGTGAGACGGGGATCCAGCTCGACGGGGCAGGTGCCGAAGGTACCGTCGGGGCGAACGTCCTCGTAGTCGGTCAGCTCGGCGCGGGATTGACCGCGGGAGAGCAGATGAAGGTTGGCGGTGATCATATCCGCCTGTTTTTTGCAGGCGGCGCCCTTGTCGCAGTCGGCAAGCTCGGCACGCTGAAGGGAGAGCTTTTTGCGGATGCGGGCGTCGGCGGAGGTCAGGATGTGCAGGATGTCGGAAGCATGCTGACGGATCGCCTGTTCGCGGTCGCGAGAACCGAAAAAGGCGTCCAGAAGCGCTCCGGCAGAGTCAAACGAGCGAAGCGTATACCCGGTGTACTGCGTCAGAGGGAGAAAGGCGTATTCGATCGGTTTGGAACCGTCCGACACGAGGCAGGGAGACCAGCGGGAAGTGCGGATGTCGTCGATGACCGAGAGAAACCGAGCGGAGAGCACGACCGGGTCGCAGGCGCGAAGCGGGACGTCAACCTTGCCCGAGGCGCGGAAAACGACTTCGCGGGCGACGGCGGCGGAGACGCCGAGAAACGTGGAAAGAATCCATTTGTCGGCGCGGTCGTCCGGCGAGGCGGCGGCGAGAAGCGCGGCAAACCGGTCGGCGTCAACGGTCAGGGGGTCGGTCTTTTCCTGCGCGGGGGGCAGCTCGTAGGTCATGCCGGGCAGAACCTGCCGGCGGGAGGACGTTGAAAAATCGACGGGCGTCAGAACCGATAGGATTTTGTCATTCCCGTCGGTGAAAACCAGGTTGCTGTATTTGCCCATGATCTCGCAGTAGAGCTTGCGAACGGTCGGGAAGCCCATCTCATCGCGCGACTCAAACACCAGAATCGCCACGCGCTCAAACCCCGCTTGAAGAACCTCGGCGAGTTTGGCACCCTGCAGGTGTTTCCGCAGAAGCATACAGAGCATGGGCGGCGACGAAGGATTTTCGCGGGGTGTTTCGGTAAACCCGATGCGGGGGCTGCTTGAACCGGCGTTGATCAGGAGACGTTTTCCGCCAAGGACCGAACGCGTCTGCAGGATGATTTCATCCTTGGAGGGCTGAAACACGCGCTCCACGCGGGCACCGAGAGCGACCGAGCGGATCTCGGCAAGCGTGCAGGCGAGCATTCCGGCGTCAAAAGCCATGGCAGACATCTCCTTTCCGCTCATGCGGGTGAATTTCAAATGATTTGATAAGAAAATTATACCACAGGATTGCATTTTTTTCAACAGTGTGATATAATATTCGCAGGAACTTTTTTCTTCGAAAAAGTTCGGGGCTGTCGCCCCTGCGCGGGCTGACGCCCGCCTGCGATATTGACGGCTTCGCAAAAATGCCCTTGCAAGCAAGCATTTTTGCTTCATGGTATAA
>CAKJZF010000059.1 GCA_918290775.1 Clostridiales bacterium
CCGAAAAAAGGACGTTTTTTCGCCACACGCGGCGCAAATTTCGGTTGGCGGTCGGCTTTTGATCCCCCGCGACGTCTCCGAGCTGTTCGCCGTCCTCGCGGGTGCGCGGTTCGTGATTTCCAGCCGGCTTCACCCGCTGATTCTGGCGGTTCGCGCGTCGGTTCCCTGCCTCGGCTTTGGCGGAACCGACCCGAAAATCGCCGCTTTCTGCCGCGCGGCAAACCAGCCCTGCCTGTCCCCGTCCGCCCCCGCCGGCGAGATTCTCTCCGCGCTCTGGGCGTGCGCCAAGCCAAACCCACGTCCCTTTGCGGAAAAAGCCGAAAAAGACCTTGCAATCCTCGCCGCAATGGTGTATAATGGTAAGTAGATTTGAGAAAGGAATCGGGTTGGCGGTGTTTCCCGCCGCCCGGCGGTCTTTGGGATGAAACACGCACAATTGGCAGACCTTCTGCGTCCCGAGAGCTTTGACGGAATCGTCGGTCAGGATCATCTGTTCGGCGAGAAGGGCGTGATCCGCCGGATGCTCGCGGGCGGGCGCATCACCAACATGATCTTTTTCGGCCCCCCCGGCACCGGGAAAACCACCGCCGCCTCGATCATCGCGCGGGAGTCCGGCATGACCTTCCGCAAGCTGAACGCCACGTCCGCGTCGCTCTCGGACGTCAAGGCTGTCATCGGCGAGACGGGCAACCTCTTCGGCTCCGGCGGCATCCTGCTCTACCTCGACGAGATTCAGTACTTCAACCGCAAACAGCAGCAGTCCCTGCTTGAATTCATCGAGGACGGCCGCATCACGCTGATCGCCTCGACCGCCGACAACCCCTACTTCTTCATCTACAACGCTCTGCTTTCGCGTTCGTCGGTTTTCGAGTTCAAGGCGGTCGCCCCCGAGGCGATCGTCCCCGTCCTCGTCCGCGCCCTCGACTACCTCAACCGCGAGACCGGACTGCAAAAAACGATCTCCCCCGAGGTCAGCCTCTACATCGCGTCGCTCGCGGGCGGCGACGTCCGTCATTCGATCGTCCTGTTTGAAAACGCCTACCACGCCGCCGACGGCGAGATCACCCGCGAGAACGTTGAGGACTTTCACGTCGGCGTCGGCGCCCTCTCCGACGACCTGCACTACGACCTGCTCTCCTGCCTGCAAAAGTCGGTTCGCGGGTCGGATCCCGACGCGGCGGTTTTCTACCTCGCAAAGCTGCTCTCGCTCGGCGAGCTTCTCCCGGTCTGCCGGAGGCTTCAGGTGATGGCGTCCGAGGACGTCGGACTTGCCTACCCCATGGCGGCGGCAACCGTCCGCGCCTGCTGTGAGTCCGCCCGCGAACTGGGAATGCCCGAGGCGCAAATTCCCCTCGCCAACGCCGTTATCCTGCTCGCCACCGCGCCCAAGTCCAACTCCGCCGATATGGCCGTTGAAGCCGCCATGCGCGACGTCAACGCCGGGCTGGGCGTCCAGATCCCGACCCACCTGCAAAGCCCGCTCTTCAAAGGCTACCGCTACCCCCACGACTTCCCCAACCACTACGTCGACCAGCGCTACCTCCCCCTCGACCTCCCCGCCGACCGCCGCTACTATACCCCCGGCCCCAATAAAACCGAACAATCCGCCGCCGATTATTGGAAAAAAATCAAGGGGAATTAGGGAGGGAGAGGAAG
>CAKJZF010000060.1 GCA_918290775.1 Clostridiales bacterium
CCCCCCCCCCCCCCCCCCCCCCCCCCCCCCCCCCCCCCCCCCCCCCCCCCCCCCCAAGGTCTTAATCCAAGGTCTAACTCAAAAAATCCAACCTCACACCACTCTGACCTTGAACATGCCGGAGATGGCGGCGATGCGCTCGACGGCGGCGGCAGACGGTGCGGCGGCGACGTCGAGGACGGTGTAGGCGTTATCGCCTTTGGATTTATTGGTCATATTTTCGATGTTCAGTCCCTCGTCGGCAAGCGCGGCGGTGATCTGCGTGATGACGGCGGGAACGTTTGCGTGCAGGGTGCAGATGCGTGCGGCGCCCGTGCGCGGAGAGGAGACGTTCGGGAAGTTGACGCTGTTGGTGATGTTGCCGTTGGTCAGGTAATCATCCAGCTCGCGTGCCGCCATGACGGCGCAGTTGTTCTCGGACTCCTCCGTGGACGCGCCGAGGTGCGGGATGGCAACGGCATGGGGCGCGGTCAGGATCTCCTCGGTGGGGAAATCGGTGACATACGCCGAAATCTTGCCGCTCGTCAGCGCGGCAACCAAATCGGGCGCGTTGACCAGATCGGCCCGGGCGAGGTTGATCAGCTTTGCGCCGTCCTTCATCTTTGCGATGCTTTCGGCGTTGATCATACCCTTGGTCTGCGCGGTGGCGGGGACGTGAAGCGTGACATAATCGGCAACGGCAAAGATTTCGTCGAAGGTCGCGGCGCGGGTGACGCGGTGGTTGAGATTCCATGCGCCCTCAACCGAGAGGAACGGGTCGCACCCGACCACCTTCATGCCGAGGTGAATCGCCGTGTTCGCGATCATGCCGCCGATGGCGCCCAAACCGATGACGCCGAGCGTCTTGCCGGAAAGCTCGGTTCCCGCAAACTTGGATTTGCCCTTTTCAACCTGCTTCGCGACGTCGCCGGTCAGCGTTTTTGCCCACTCGATGCCGCCAACCACGTCACGCGCGGCGAGCAACAGCGCACAAACCGCAAGCTCGCGCACGCCGTTGGCGTTTGCACCCGGGGTGTTGAACACCACGATTCCCTGCTGACTGCAACGGTCGATCGGAATGTTGTTGACGCCGGCGCCCGCGCGGGCGATCGCCTTCAGATCGGGTCCGAACTCCATCTCGTGCATAACCGCGGAGCGAACCATGATCCCGTCTGGGTTTGCCACCTCTTCGCCGATGACGTAATCGCCCTTGAGCTCGTCAAGCCCGACTTTCGCAATTTTATTGAGCAACTGAATTTTCATGTCCGTTCTCCTTTACGCCTTGGGATTCTCGGCGGCGAATTTCTTCATGAACGCCACCAACGCTTCCACGCCTTCATAGGGCATGGCGTTGTAGATCGAGGCTCGCATACCGCCGACCGAACGATGCCCTTTGAGGTTCTTCAGCCCGTTCTTCGCCGCCTCGGAGGCGAACTTTTTATCGAGATCCGCGTCGCCTGTGACAAAGGTGACGTTCATCATCGAACGGCTTTCCTTTTTGACGGGGGCGATGTAGTAGCTTTGGCTGTCGAGGTAGTTGTAGAGCAGATTTGCCTTCTTCTCGTTCATCTGCTTCATCACGTCCAGCCCGCCCAAACCGAGGATCCATTCATAGACGAGCTTCGCCATGTAGATGGTGTAGCAGGGGGGCGTGTTATACATGGAGCCGTTCTCCGCCATGGTTTTCCATTCCAGCATGGTCGGCATCTGCGGCTCGGCATAGTCGAGCAGGTCGTCGCGGACGATCACAAGCGTCAAGCCCGCGGGCGCCATGTTTTTCTGCGCACCCGCGTAGATCACGCCGAACCGCGAAACGTCAACCGGCTCGGAAATGATGCAGGACGACATATCGGCAACGAGCGGGATGTCGCCCGTGTCGGGGACGGCGGGATACTTGGTGCCGTAGATCGTGTTGTTATAGCAGATGTGGACATACGCCGCGTCGGGGCGGAACATCTCGCGGGTCAGCGCGGGAACATGGTCGAAGTTGTCCTCCTTGGTGGTTGCGGCACAGACCACGTCATAGCCGAGCTTCTGCGCTTCCTTAAACGCCTTGCCCGAAAACTGCCCCGAAACCACATAGTCCGCTTTGCCTGTGCGGCGGATGAGGTTGAGCGGGACGGCGGCAAACTGCGTGGACGCGCCGCCCTGCAGGAAAAGCACTTTATAGTTGTCCGGAATATTCATCAGGCGGCGGAGCATTGCCTCCGCGTCGTTGATGATGGCTTCATAGTCCGCGGAGCGGTGGGACATCTCCATCACCGACATTCCCGCCTCGCCGTAGTTGACCAGCTCGGAAGCCGCCTTCTCCAGCACGGGAAGCGGCAGCATCGAGGGACCCGCCGAAAAATTATACACTCTATTCATGGTTCAAACCTCCGTTTTCTATGGTTTCGTCCGGCGCCGGCGTCGGCACCGCACAAGAATTATCTATATTATATTCTGTTTGCTTTTAGATGTCAATAGATTTTTCAGATTTGTGGCTTTGGAATGCAAGAATCAGCGTTTTTCCTAAATTTTATGCAACTTTCGGCGTTGAATGATTCAAAAATGCCGTATTTGCAACTGCCTCAACCGATCTGTCTGCACTCGATGTAAAACCGCTTGTCATGCGCGTGCCCCATCGAAAAGGTCTTGCGCGGGAGCGCACCGTCGTAGAGTACGGTTCGGAACAGGTCGGATTTTTGCATCCCGCCGAAGAGAAACCCGACGTTGGACGGATCGGCGGCAACCAACCGGCGAACGGCGTCCTCGCCGTGGATATAGTCGATCCTGACCGCCGGATGCGCGGCGACGTAGTCATCCAAAAAGGCTTGGAGCGTTCCGACCGCGAGCTGTTTTTCGGGGTGCGGGACGGTGACCGTCCCGGAACCGCCGTCGCAAAGCACGGTGACGTCCTGTGCGCCCGCGCTTCCCCGTCTCCCCCCGGCATACGCGCGAAACGCGCCGACGAGGTCGGCGGGATCCGCCCCGAACAC
>CAKJZF010000061.1 GCA_918290775.1 Clostridiales bacterium
GCACTGGACGGCGGCGGGGACGGTTTGCGGTTCTACCGCGCGTTGGTGCGGTTGGCGGGGACGTGGCTTGCTCCGGGCGGCTTTTGTCTGTTTGAGATCGGGTTTGATCAGGGAGACGACCTGCGCCGTCTTGCCGCGGCAAGCGATTTTTCCTGCCGGATTCATCGAGACTACGGCGGAAACGATCGCGTTGCGGAATTGAGACGGGCAGAATGACGGTCGCCCGCATAAGCTGATGAAGAGGGGAACCTTCGGTTCTCCTCTCATTTTTTTGCGGAGGTTCGGACGAATGAATGTTACGGTGTTGGCGGGCGGAATCAGCCCGGAGCGGGAGGTGTCGCTCACCTCGGGCAGTCTGATCGCAAATGCGTTGATCGGGAACGGACATCGCGTGCTGTTGCTGGATCTTTTTTTTGGCTGTCCCGAGTTGCCGAAGGATCCGATGACGCTCTTTCGGACGACGGCGGATTACCGACACACGGTGGACACCGAGATCCCGGATCTCGCATCCCTGCGCGAGGCGGAAGGCAGAGGCGACGTGCGCATTGGAAGGAACGTCCTTGAACTTTGCCGGATGTCGGACGCCGTATTTCTGGCGCTCCACGGGGGAGACGGCGAGAACGGCAGGGTGCAGGCGCTGCTCGATCTGTACGGCGTTCCGTACACGGGTTCGGACACTGTTGGCGGAGTACTCGCCATGGATAAGGATTTGACCAAAAAACTGTTGATCCGGGCGCAGGTGCCGACGCCGGACTGGGCACTCTACGACGCGGAGCGCGGGGAGAGCGACCGACCTTTGCAAGCGGTCGGATGTCCGTGTGTCGTCAAGCCGAATGACGGCGGGTCAAGCATCGGCGTATCCTTTGCAAAAACGGAGAAAGAACTTTACGATGCGATCGCAAAAGCTGCTCGGTATAGCAGATTCGTGTTGGTGGAGCAGAAAATTGAAGGCAGGGAATTGAGCGTCGGTGTTCTAGGGGAACGCGTCCTGCCACCGGTGGAGATCCAACCGAGAAAAGGGTTTTATGACTATCGGAACAAATATGCCGGAGATACCGAGGAAATTTGCCCCGCCCCCCTGACCGACGCTGTGGCGGCGGAGCTTTCCGCCTGTGCGATGCGGGCGTTTCGGGCGCTTCGCCTGCGAGGATATGCGCGGTTCGATTTTCTGTTGGATAAAGAAGATTGCCTTTGGTGTCTGGAGGCAAACACTCTCCCGGGAATGACGCCGACCAGCCTGTTTCCGCGAGAGGCGGCAGCGGTTGGAATTTCCTATCCCGCCCTTTGCGAGATTCTGCTGCGGATGGCGGTGGATCGGGAGTAATTTCACTTGGTCGACAAAAAAGACTTGACAAAACCGACAGGATATGATAAAATAAGTTGTACCAAAGATGCGTTTGCAATTTCGGCATTTTGCCATAAAAAACGGAAAGGGATTTGCCATGCTCAAAAAATTGTTTTGGGTTCGCTCCCGAAAATTGCTATTGCTCTTGATTGACATTGCCTGCTTTGCGGTGATAGCCGGGCTTTACCTCGCCGCCACCTATTTGGTTGACAGCAGTCTGACATATCAGACGTCCGAATATTTTCTTAATTCGCTGATCCTGCTGATGTGCATTTTGGTTTCCCGCATTGCGTTCGGTGTTTATTTCAACATTTGGCGGTATACAAACACCACCTCGCTTTTCAAGCTTATCCTAGCGGATGCGCTCGGCGGAATTTTTGCCATGCTGTTCAGCAAAGTTGCCGGATTATACCGTGGCATTTGGCTTTTTGTCACGGTTGCCGCGCTCAACGTTCTGCTCACGCTCTCGTCCCGCTTCTGTTATCGTCTGCTCTATAAGCGGATCAATCGTGGATCCGAGGAGGAAAAGAGAGGAAACCGAATTTCCGTTGCGATTGTCGGTGCGGGACAGATCGGATCCATGCTCGCGAACGAACTGTTCTACAGCCGTTCCTCAAATTACAAACCGCTCTTTTTTATCGACAACGACGCTTCTAAAGCGGGAAGCCGCGTTTCGGGGCTGAAAGTCTATCCCGAAACAGAGGCGACGCTGGAGCTGATCCGGGAGCAGGGAATCGGTGAAATTTTCATCGCACTCACGGGTATGGACAACGAAAAAGCAGCCAATCTGTATCATTTCTATAATCGTACATCCTGCAAAATCAAAATTTACGATACCCCGCTTCGGGATGTCGGATCGGACGGAACGACGCGCCGTACCCTCCGTGAATTTCAGATTGAGGATCTTCTGTTCCGCAAAGCACTGAACGTCACCGACAATACCGCCCGCGATTTCTACGCGGGAAAGACCGTTTTGGTCACGGGCGGCGGCGGATCGATCGGCAGTGAGCTTTGCCGTCAGATCGCGTCGTGCGGGCCGAAGCGACTGATCATTCTCGACATTTATGAAAATAACGCCTATGAGATTCAGCAGGAGCTGATCCGCAACTATGGGGACAAGCTGGATCTGAAGGTTGTGATCGCTTCGGTGCGTGACCGCGCACGTATAGAGGCTGTCTTTGCCGAATTCCGTCCCGAATTGGTGTTCCATGCGGCGGCGCATAAGCACGTCCCGCTCATGGAGGCAAACGGTTGCGAGGCAATCAAAAACAATGTGTTCGGAACCAACAACACAGCGGATATGGCGGAGAAGTACGGAGCGAAAAAATTCATTCTGATCTCCACCGACAAAGCCGTCAACCCGACCAATATCATGGGCGCATCCAAGCGGATGTGCGAGATGGTCGTGCAGTGCCGAGGCGACAGCCAGACTGCTTTTGCCGCCGTTCGGTTCGGAAATGTTCTCGGGTCAAACGGGTCGGTTATCCCGCTATTCCGAAAGCAAATCGAGCGAGGGGGACCGGTTACCATCACCGACCGGCGTATCATTCGTTATTTCATGACCATCCCGGAGGCAAGCCAACTGGTCATGCAGGCAGGCGCGATGGCGAAGAAGGGCGAGCTGTTTGTGCTGGACATGGGCAATCCGGTTCTGATCTATGATCTTGCCGTCAACATGATTCGTCTTTCTGGGTTGAGACCGAATGAGGATATCGAGATCCGGGAGATCGGTTTGCGACCGGGTGAAAAACTCTATGAGGAATTGCTGATCAAGACCGAGAATCTGGACAAGACCGATAACAACATGATTTTTGTGGAACGGGATCGTCCGCTTTCCCGCGCGGAAATCCGGGAAAAACTCGATCTGTTGGAAGCCGTTGTCAGCCGGACGCGCGGCGAGGTCAATTCGCCCGCGGTCAAGGCGGCAATGCAAGAGGCGGTTCCAACCTTCCGGGATCCCGAGGAGATCAACCGCCACGCCGCGGAATCCGAAGAAATGAAGCTCTGCAAGCGATGAAGAAATCCCTGTCTGCCGGTGTTTTCCGGCAGACAGGGATTTCTTTTGACGAGTCGGTCAGGAGATGATCGGGCGGAGATGACGGAAACTGTTGCGCATCTCGCCGAAAGGATCGGGCATATCCACGGCATTGTCCTGCTCGACAAGCACATTCTCAACGCCAACTTCGCGGCAGACAGAGGCAATCGAGGCAAAGTCCAATTTGCCGCTTCCGCAGGAACAAATGCTCCGCGCTTCGTCGATTGCCATATCCTTGAAATGAATGTTGGTCAAGCGACCAGCGCCGATGCGGCGGATGTATTCCTCCGGGCTGTGACCGGCATATTCCACCCAATAGGTGTCCATGATGAATTGCCAATCGGGAAGGGTTTCGAGCATTTCGTCATAAATAACGGTTCCGTCGGACGGTTCAAATTCAAACGCGTGATTGTGGTAGGCAAAGCGGAGACCCGCGTCCAGAATTTTTTTCACGGGGGAGTCCAATGCCGCGATCAGTGCGTGCAGACCCTCCCGACTGCGGCGGTATTCTTTTGGCATAGCGCCAAGCCCGATCACGGGGCAACCGAACTCTATGTGTTCACGGATGAGCGCCTCCGTGTCGCCGGTGATGCGGTCAAATGAAGAATGGGTGCAAACGATGGGCAGGTTGGTCTCCTCGCTCACCGATTTAAGATATTCCGCGGGCATCGGAGCTGCGCCGGAAAGCTGCACGTTTTCATACCCGATCTCGCGGACACGACAGAATGTGGCAAGCAGATCCTCTTCGGTCTTGAGATGGGAGCGAAGGGAATAGAGTTGAGCGCCGAGTTTCATTGTGAAACCTCCTGTTTTTGAAAAAAATATCATATGCACTATTCTTATTCTACCATAAGCATTTTGCTTTTTCAATCGTATTTTTTAAAAAAGATATTGCAAATATTGACTCCATGGTGTAAAATAAAAGGGAAAGGCAGGTGACTCTAATGAACGAAACAAAGGGAAAAGAACGGCTACGGTTTCATTTTCATCATTCGAGAAGCGATTCACCTGCCGAAGAGACCTTTGAGCGGCATTGCCATGACCATTTTGAGTTACTTTATGTGGTGCAGGGCGAAGGGCGATATTCGGCGGAAGGCGTTGAATATCCGCTTCGGGACAATACGGCAATTCTCCTGCATCCCTATGCTTATCATTTTGTACGACCGAACGCAAATAAACCGTATGAGCGGTATGTGATCAGCTTTTCCTCCGAATTTCTCGACCCGGCGTTGCTTCGGCTTCCCATCCTTTCTTCGGGGGCGGAATCGCGCGGTATTTATTTTCCATCGGAAGTGATCGGGAACGGCTTTTCCGAGCTTTTTCGCTCGTTGGACTGTTATGAGCGGGCGGAGCGGTTTGCGCCGAACGGAGGTATTGGAGAAATACTGATCAAGGCAGTGCTTTCCGAGGCGTTGATCCGGCTTTGCATTGCGTATCCGAACGCGCCGGAGCCCAATACTGACACAAGAGTGGCGCAGATGGTTGATTGGATTAACCGGCATTTGACCGAAAAACTGACGCTGGATGATATGGCGAAGTCGTTTTATCTCAACAAATTTTATCTCTGCCGCACCTTTCGGGAAGAAACGGGCATGACGGTTTTTGCCTATCTGCAAACCAAACGCATCGCCATGGCGGAGCAACTTTTGCAAGCGGGAGTCCCTGCGGCGGAGGTGGCGGAGAGGGTGGGGTATTCCGACTATTCAACCTTTTGGCGGGCGTACCGCAAGCAAACAGGGCATCCGCCGGTGCATGGGAGCGAGAAATGACGGCAAAATCACGCTCCGATCTCCGCGGAATGACCGAATCCCGGAAAAAAGATTGACAAAACGAAAAAAAGATGTTATAATAATATAGCTTGTATCATTTCTCCATCAGTTGTCGTGACGGAGCCGGATGTTTTGCGCTCGGTCAGATATCGCTATTTTTGAAAAAAGAGGTTGTAGTTTTGAAAAAAGGACTCAAGCTGATTTCCGTAATCGCGGTCATTCTTTGCGTCGTTTGCGGCGTTTTTTTCGGATTGATCCGCTTTAATACAGACACCATCGACAATCTGTTCAAGCACCGTGCCACCCAAAAAATCGACCTCTCAACGGTTGTGTGGACAGGCTGGGATTTTTCGGGCGAACAACCGGTAGCAATGGATGCAGATGCCTCGGTTACCATCACGCTCGATGAAGCGGTTGAGGTCAATAATCTGCTCTTGAACGGATCTTTCCAGAGGCTAAACTCTATGAAGGTCTATGTCACCGACGGCAACGGCGCCGAAACGGAGATCGAGGCAAAAGCAACGCAAAAAAACGAGGATTACCTGCTGACGATCCGAGCGGAAGCAAAACAGATCCGCATCCTGCCGGTTGAAGAGGAGGGAGAATCTTTTTCGCTTTCGGAAGCTTCGGTCAACCCGAAACGGGTTCACGTGAATTCCTATGTCCTTTTGGTTTCAGTGGTCGCGGCGGCGGTTCTGCTGGTGTCAATTGACCTGATCGTGGATCGGGCGGAGATCGTCCGCGAGCTGCGCACAACCATTCGGTATCGCCATCTGATTTTGGATTTGGTTTCCAAGGACATTAAGACCAAATACCGCCGATCGGTTCTCGGGCTTCTGTGGAGCGTGTTGAACCCCTTGCTGATGATGTTGGTGCTGACGGCGGTCTTTTCCACGATTTTCAATTTTCGGACAGGCGATTTCTCGGTCTACTATCTGACGGGATACCTGATGTTCAATTTCGTAACCGAAGCGACGACCTTTTCCATGACCTCTATCATCGGGGCGGCGGGCTTGATCAAGAAGGTTTATATCCCGAAATTTGTTTTCCCGTTGGAAAAATGTCTGTTCGCGCTGGTGAATATGCTGTTTTCGCTGATCGCGGCAGTCATCGTGTTTTTTGTGGTGGGCGTACAGCCGCACTGGGTGATCCTTTTGTTCCCGCTTCCGATCCTCTATCTGTTTGTGTTCAATTTCGGGGTCAGCCTGATCCTCGCAACGCTGAATACCTTTTTCCGCGACGTCGGGTACCTTTATAACGTGTTCATCACCATTTGGATGTACCTGACCCCCATCATCTATCCGGTGGAGATCCTGCCGTCATGGCTATTGCAGATTGTGAAGCTCAACCCGCTCTATCATTATGTACAATATTTCAGAAATGTCACGGTTTACGGTGTGGTTCCGTCGTTGAAGGACAACCTGATCTGCATCGCGTTCTCTCTGCTGTTCCTGATGATCGGGATCCGGGTTTTCCGCAAGAAACAGGATAAGTTCATTTTCTATATTTGATTTCCGGAGGTCGCCTTGAAAGAACAACTTGCTGTGGATATTGAGCACGTGACCATGCGGTTCAATATGCCGAAAGAGAAAATTGACAATATCAAGGAATATTTCATCAAGCTGCTCAAACGTCAGATCCGATATGAAGAATTTACCGCGCTTTCGGATGTTTCGTTGCAGGTGAAAAGCGGGGAAGTTGTCGGCATCATCGGGCTGAACGGGTCAGGGAAAAGCACGCTGCTCAAAATTATTTCGGGCATCCTGAAGCCGTGCGAGGGAAGCGTCAGAACCCACGGAACCATTTCGCCGCTCATCGAGCTGGGGGCGGGGTTTGATTATGAATTGACTACCAAAGAAAACATCTTTCTCAACGGAGCGGTGCTGGGGTTTGATCATGCGTTCCTGAAAGAAAAATACGATGAAATTCTCGATTTTGCCGAGTTGAGGGATTTTGAAAATGTTGCAATCAAGAATTTTTCATCGGGTATGGTCGCCAGGCTCGGGTTTGCCATCGCAACGCTCGTCAAGCCGGATATTCTGATTGTGGATGAAATTCTCTCGGTCGGAGACTTCCTGTTTCAGCAGAAATGCGAGAAACGGATCAGCGAGATGATGGGCGGCGGGACAACGGTGCTGATCGTTTCCCACTCCATTGACCAAATTGAGCGATTGTGCAATCGCGTCATTTGGTTGGAGCATGGCAAAACGCAGATGATCGGCGAAACCCGGGCGGTTTGTGAGCAATACAAGCAAACAGGCAGATCATGAATTTGCCGATGTCGGATGATATTTCAAAGGCAGAAAAGGAAATTAGGGCAATGAACGACTATAACAAGCACTTCTTTGACAGCTTTTGCGGAGAAGATTATTCCAACGTCGAATATTGGTCAACCTATTTTTCGGCAATTGCGGATAAGATCGTGGAGTATTTTTCTCCGAAAACCCTGTTGGACGCCGGGTGCGCCAATGGGTATCTTGTCGCGGAACTTCGGAAACGCGGCGTTGAGGCGTACGGCGTGGATATTTCCACCTATGCCATCGAGAGCGCAAGCGAGGAGATCAGACCTTATCTCCATATCCAATCGCTGACCGATCCTTTGCCGGAGCATTTTCCGAAGCGATATGACATGGTTGTCACGATTGAGGTTTTGGAACATCTGTTTCCGGAGGACGGAGCAAAGGCAATCGCAATGCTGTGCTCCTATTCCGATACCGTGTTGTTTTCGTCAACGCCGTACGACCTTGAAAACGCGTCGCATTTCAATGTGCAGCAGCAGGAATACTGGGCAAAAATTTTTGCCGGGCAGTCCTTTTTCCGAAATCACTATCAACCCACAGAATTTCTCACCCCGTGGACGATGCTTTTCCAAAAAGAAACCGATATTCCTTCCGTCATTTTCCGCTATGAATTGACGGAGCGCGTGGAAAAAGCAAATGCCCAGAAGGGGGAAAAGCGCGATGGGACCGTATATTTTGACACCGGGGCGGGCTTTAACGAAGGAGAAAAGACGACCTTTGTTTATTACGGAGAGGATGTCGAAACAGGACGGATCGCCGTACCGGCGGGATGCCGGAGCGTCCGCATAGACCCGGTTGAAGATGCATTCACCGTGCTTGTTTCACCTACCGTTGTGACCAACTGCGGGATTGAGAAAACGATCGGGTCAAACGCCACGATGCAGATCGGTGAAACCTACTATTTTGAGAATTCTGATCCCCAATTTTATCTTTCCACCGAGGGTCGCCCTGTTTGTTGGGTGGAATTCGGCATCAGAATGGCGGTTTGCAATGATCAAAAAGATTTCAAAGCGGTTTCTGCGCTCGTTGAGAAAGCGCTTGGTGATCAGGCGGAAGTGAGCGCAGTCAAGGGTGCTCTTGCGGCGGCAGAGGCCCAAAATGCGGCGCTCGCTGAACGGCATCGGGATGACGCGAAAGAACTGGAAATCGCAAATCGCGGGCGTGAAGACCTGAAGGCGGAAAAAGAAGTTCTTGCGGAGCAGCTTCAAAACAGTCTGCTTGCGCAAAAGATGATCGAGCGGAAATTGGAGGAGACAGAAGCCGCAAGAGTCGAACTTGAAGCAGTCCGGCACGATGAACAACGGCAACTGTCGGAAGCCCGGGAAACTATTCAAAAAAGCGAATCGGAAATTTCAGATCTTAAATCCGAGTGCGAAGTTCTCAAAACAGAATTGCAGGAATGCAAGGATCGTTTGGAGGACGCAAAATGGTATCGGAATGCGGCGGAAGACGAAAAGGCGAGTATGCAGACCAAAATAGATTATTTGGATCTTCATTACCGCACCGCGATAAACCAGAGAACCGCGCTTCAGGCGGAGGTTGCAGAATTGCGGCTGATGTATGACATCATATCTACATCCGCATCATGGAGAATGACGAAACCCTTAAGAGTGACCCTTGATTTGATCAAAAAAGTTTTCAAGAAGCTTGTTCCGGGAAAAATTAAGAAATTCTTTAGAAGCTGGCGGGAAGTCGGGTTGAGGAAAACCATCCGCAAAGTGAAGAACAAGTTAAAACATCGGCAGGATTATTCAAATGCAAGGCAGCCTTTTTATACGGCAGAGGCACTTGAGGAGCAGAGGCATGCCGTTTTTGCACGCGATATTCGATTCAGCGTATTGGTTCCGCTGTATAATACCCCGCGTGAATTTCTCAAAGAAATGATCCAGTCGGTTTTGGATCAAACCTATTCAAATTGGGAGCTTTGCCTGGCGGACGGAAGCGATGAGAAGCATGCGTATGTTCAGGACATTTGTGAAAAAACGGTTGCAAACGACGGAAGGGTCAAATATCGAAAGCTCGAAAAGAACTTGGGAATATCAGGAAATACCAATGCTTGCATAGAGATATCGAGCGGTGATTACATCGCGCTGTTTGATCATGATGACCTTCTTCATCCTGCCGCGCTTTATGAAGTTGCCTGCGCCATACGCGATAAGGGCGCGGATTTTATCTATACTGATGAAAATACGTTTCATAAGACCCCGAGAGACGCGTATTGCCCGAATTACAAACCCGATTTTTCTCCTGACTTGCTTCGGAGCTATAACTATATTTGCCATTTGACCGTGTTCAGCCGTGAACTGATGAACCGGGTAGGAACTTTTCAGTCGGAATATGACGGGAGTCAGGATTATGATATGATTCTGAGACTGACAGAGAAGGCAGCAAAAATCGTTCATATTCCGAAAATTCTCTATTACTGGAGAGCATCCGCTCAATCCACCGCGATGGACATTTCCGCCAAGCCATACACCATGGTAGCCGCAAAGAAAGCGCTGGCTGCACATCTTGCACGTATCGGGCTTGAAGGGAGCGTGACCGACAGTTCGATCCCTTCCACCTATCGCATCACATATCCGATTCACGGGAATCCGTTGGTT
Source organism: Clostridiales bacterium (assembly GCA_918290775.1). Lineage (GTDB taxonomy): Bacteria > Bacillota > Clostridia > Oscillospirales > CAG-272 > UMGS1865. Next base: position 10,053 of record CAKJZF010000061.1, read on the forward strand.
TCCATATTGATTCCGAATATGGATCATATTGATTCTCTTTCTAAATGCATTACCTCGGTAGAAGAATTGTCCACATATAAAAATGTGGAAATCATTGTTATTGAGAATAATAGCAAAAAGGAAGAAACATTTGAATATTATGAGTTTATCTGTCGTAAGTATTCGAACGTTCGTGTGATCAAATGGGAACGGGAGTTTAATTATTCCGCTATTAACAATTTCGGAATTCGCGCGGTTAATGGAGAGTATTGCATTCTGCTGAATAATGACATTGAAATTCTCACACCGTCGTGGATCGAAGAAATGCTGATGTTTGTTCAGCGGAAAGATGTCGGCGCCGCGGGGATGATGCTGTACTATCCAGACGATACCATTCAACATGCCGGAGTCATTTTGGGAATCGGAGGCGTTGCCGGGCACTCGCATAAATACTTTAAGCGAGGATCATATGGCTATATGTCGCGCTTGACAATCGCACAGGATTTGAGCGCGGTAACCGCCGCCAGCATGATGGTCAAAACCTCCGTTTTGAAAGAAGTCGGCGGACTTGATGAATCGTTTGCCGTTGCGTTTAATGACGTGGATCTTTGCATGAAGATTCGCAAAGCCGGGTATCTGATTGTTTTTACACCCTATGCGGAAGCATATCACTATGAGTCTAAAAGCCGCGGGGCAGAAAATACGCCTGAGAAAGTGGCACGTTTTAATCGCGAAATTGATCGGTTTAACGAAAAATGGGGGAAAGAATTGGCTGCCGGGGATCCTTATTATAACCCCAATCTTACCCTTGAGAGAGAAGACTTCAGCATGAAATAACAGGAAACCGATGATTCCGCAAGTGTTTTACCTACGCAAAAAGATAACCCATACCCCCCAACGGAAAGGAGAAACTCACCGTGCATTTGCAAGAATCGGGAGAGATGTATTTAGAAACCATATTGATTCTGTCCGGGCAAAAGGGGCTTGTCCGCTCCATTGATGTTTGCGATCATATGGGTTTCAGCAAGCCCAGCGTCAGCCGAGCAATCCATCTGTTGGAGGACGGAGGATACCTGACGGTTGACGGAAAGGGATACCTGCGCCTGACAGCGTCAGGGTTTGACACCGCAAAGAAAATTTACGAGCGGCATCAGGTGCTGACAGCCTTTTTGCGGCACCTCGGAGTCAACGAACCCATAGCAACCGACGACGCTTGCAAGATGGAACATGACATCAGCGACGAGACGTTTGAAGCGCTGAAGGCACACGTTGCCAAATTGGAGATTTTGAAATAACTTTTATCCTCAAAAGAACCGCCTCCGGCGGTTCTTTTTTGTCTGCCATCCGGCGCGATCGCGAGGTTTGCCAGATCGGATCCATCATAAAACCCCTTCGCGCGGAATAAAAAAGAACGGAGGTGATCGAAATGGAAACAGAAAAATGCCGTGCGCAGGCGATCGTGCGCGAGGATTACCGAACTTTGGTACACGCCGATGCCGAGATTGAGATCCCGAGCGGAATGGAGAAGGTTACCGCATTTTATCGGTCGGTCGTTCGAGCCGCTGTTCGTTGGGCGGAGGAAGCGGAGGGAAAGCGGGCGAGGGAAGCCTATGCCGCAATCAACGATATTTGGGAAAAATCGCGGTTCGTTCCGGCGGTTCTGCGCCTTCGGGGAACCTGCCATCTGATTGACGAGGTGCATTTCGCTGTGGTGTGCGAGGCGGTTTTGACGCGCGGGAGCGAACGGGAAACACGGTGCGCGGCGCAGGTTTGGAACCGCGTGGAGGAAACCCTTTTGCCGATGCGGGAGATCCTGCGCCGTTGGCTCGGTCAAACCCGGCAACCGAAACTCGGATACCATGCGGACGGATGCTATCCGATCAACGGAGAAGTTGTGTTCTTTCGGAATCCGAGAGGAACAGACCCTTTTCAGAGTACACGTGGACGATTCGAAAAAAAATCACGAAAAGGGGGAAAATCGGGTAAAAACACTTGAAAAAGAGATAGGGATATGCTATAATATATAGTATCTCTATATCATGTGCATTCGGTTGAAAACCGCGGTGCGGATGGGGGTTGTTATGTCAAAAGAAACCATGGATCGGATCAGAGAGGCGGAGGCACAAGCCGACCGGCTGATCGCGGATGCCGAGGCGCAAGCGACTCGCATGAAAGCGGACGCCGAGGCGGCAGGGCGCGAGCGATGCCGCGAGGCGGAAGCATCCGCCGCTGAAACGCTCAAAGCGATGCTGGAAGCTGCCCATAAACAGGCTGATGAGCAGACCGCCGGGACGTTGGACGCGGCACATCGTGAGGCGGAGTCGGTTGCGGAAAAAGCCGAGCGCGGACGCGCGGCGGCAGAGCGAATCGTGATCGGAGGATTGGAAGCAAAATGTCGGTAAGCAAAATGAAAAGGCTGACCGTGTTTGCTTTCCGCGAGGACGCCGACCGCATCGTCCGTCGATTGATGGATTTGCGATGCGTGGAGGTGCGGGGGGCGGATCCCGAGAGGGGAGAAGTTGTCCTGCCTTATTTGAACGCAGATGCAGAGTTGGCGGAGACCGAGCGGAAACTTGCCGTCATCGGTGAGGCACTGCCGGTTCTCGCGAAGTACGCCACGAGAAAGAAAGGGCTTTCGCGGCGCGTTTTGCGAACCAACCGCGAAACATTTGTCCGCAAAGGGCGTGCAGACGCCGCCTTGGAAACGGCAAAGCAGGCGTTGGTCAGCAAAGATCAGTTGCGGGAAAATCAAGCGGAGCAAAGCCGCTTGCAGGCGCTTGTCGCGTCGCTCGCGCCATGGGCGGATTTCGATCAGCCTCTGAACGAGTTGGAAACCGAAAAGGCGACGACCGTTCTCGGCGTGTATCCGCCGTCGATAGAGCTTGACGCAACCGAAGAGGCGCTTGCGGAGGCGGGAATGGTCGGAGAACCGATCGCCGTGGAGAAAACCGGCGTGTATTTCGCCGTGACGTATCTGAAGGCAGAAGAGCAGGCGGCAACCCGGCTTCTGACCGAGCAGGGCTTCCTGAAAATCGAGCTTCCCGACGCGGACGGAACCGCAAGAGAGGTTGCCGGACAGGCAACCGAGCAGTTGGAGGCTCTGCATGAGGCATACCTGCAGATCGAAGAGACTTTGCGGGACCTCGCCGAGAAGAAGGACGATGTTGAAATTCTCTCGGATGTGGAGGAGACAAATCGGACGGCGGCAAAGCTCAAGCAGAAGCTCGCGCAAACGGGGCATTGCGTTATTTTGGACGGATGGGTTCCCGCCGCAATGACGGGGCCTGTTTCGGACGCGCTCGGCAGGTTTGAATGCGCGTATGAGCTGGAGGATCCGTCGCCGGAAGATCAAGTGCCGGTTCTCCTGCATAACAATCGGTTCGCAACCAATTTCGAGTGGGTCATCGGGATGTATTCCTATCCCCGTTACGGGACCTTCGATCCCACGTTCATCATGAGTATTTTCTACTTCATCATCTTCGGTCTGATGTTTGCGGATTTCGGATACGGACTTTTGCTCGCGGTGCTCTGCTTTGCCGGGATCAAGGTGCTCAATCCGCGAACGGGCATGAAGCGGATGCTGATGATGTTTGGATATTGCGGAATTTCGAGCGCGATCATGGGTGCGATTTTCGGAGGGTGGTTTGGCGATCTGCCAACCGCAATCATGCAGCAGGTCGCGCCGAACGCGGTGGACGGCTCGGTCGGGCATTTCTTCAGCTCGGGTCTGTGGTTCAACCCGTTGGACGACCCCATGACCTTCTTGGTCATCTCGCTCGCGGTCGGCGCGGTGCATATCATCGCGGGCATGGCAATCAAATTCTTCATCCTTTGTAAAGACGGACACGCCGCAGAGGCGATCTGCACGATTTTGCCCTATTGGGTGTTGTTTGCCGGGCTGGGACTTCTGATTGTCAACCTCGCGGCGGGCGGCGCGATTCCGACAGGGGTAACGGCGGGTGTTTCGATCGCCGGCGTGGTCATGATCCTTTTGCTCAACGGGTACGGACAGAAAAAACCGTTCCAGCGTCTGATTAAGGGGCTTGGGGGGCTTTACGGTCTGATCAGCTACGGCTCGGATCTGCTTTCCTATTCGCGCATTCTCGCGCTGGGAATGGTCGCGGGCGTCATCGCAAAGGTCATCAATATGATTACGGCGCTGGGCGCCAAAGGACCGATCGGATTCCTGTTCATGCTGATCATCCTCGTCGTGGGACACGGGCTGAACATCGCCATCAACATTTTGGGAACCTTTGTTCACGCCGCAAGACTGCAGTATATCGAGTTCTTCGGCAAATTCTATGAGGACGGGGGAGACCCGTTCACACCCGCGCTTCCGACGGAGGAATATTCGGAAGACATTACAGACGGCTCCAATTAAAATTCACATAAAAACAAAAAAGGAGATTCAAAATCATGACAGAAATTTGGAAAGAGATCTTTTCGGGCAATAATCTCGCGCTTCTCGGCGCGGCGTTGGCAACGCTTCTCGCGGGTATCGGATCGGCGAAGGGCGTCAACATGGTCGCAAAGGCGACTGCGGGACTGATCAGCGAGGACCCGAACAAATTCGGTAAAGCGTTCCTTCTGCAGGCGCTCCCGATGACGCAGGGTATCTACGGTTTGGTAACTTCCTTCATGATCATCTTCAAAATGGGTCTGCTCGGCGGTTCCGCAACGGCACTGACCGTTTCACAGGGTGCCTACTATCTGGTCGCGGCGCTTCCCATCGCGTTCGGCGGTCTGTTCTCCGCGATCAAGCAGGGCGAGGTCGCAACGGCGGGTATTTCGGTGCTGGCAAAGCGTCCCGAAGCCACCGGTAAGTCAATCATTTCCGCATCCTTGGTCGAGACTTACGCCATCTTTGCCGTTTTGGTTTCGCTCCTGCTGATTCTTTTCGCGTAATTGGAAAACACAGGAAACAAAACGCGGAAAGGAGGCGGGACCGTTGGCATCCACAACAAACGGACTGAACAAAATTACCGATAAAATTCTGTCCGCGGCACGGGAATCGGCAGAGAAGATTCTCGCGGCGGCGCAGGAAGAATGTGACCGCATTGCGGCGGAATATGACGCGCGGGCGGAGGAGATCCGAAAGGCAAACGAGCGGGACGCCGGGCAAAAGGCGGCGGACACGGTTGCGCGGGCAAAATCGTCCGCGGCAATGCAGGGGCGCAATCTGATCGGCGAAAAGAAGAGCGAGTTGATCGAGAGCGTTTTCAAAAACGCCTTTGACCAAATCGGAAAGCGTTCCGAAAAAGAATATACCGAGCTGGTGGTCGGTCTGCTTGCGGCGGCATTGTCGGAGCTGGCGCAAACGGAGGAAAAGAACCTTGCGCTCTACGGGGAAGAGGACGAATCCGCCGCGGAGATCTACGAGGTCGTTTTGAACGCAAAGGATCGCAACGCCATCGGTACGGCTGTCGTCAACGGCGCACGCAAAAAGCTGAAGGGCGAGCTGTCGGAGGACCGGCTGAAGAAAATCAGGTTGGCGGATGCGACGGCAAATATCGCCGGAGGCGTGATTCTGCGGTACGGAGACGTGGAATCCAACTGCTCGCTCGAAATGCTGTTTGCGCAGCTTCGGCGCGAGCTGGAGACCGATGTCAGCCGCGCACTGTTTGCGGCGGATCCGGTCTGACGGGAAGGCGGAGTCGGAATGGAACAATTTCTGTTCGGCAGTGCCCGGGTCAGCGCATTGGAAAACGGGCTGATCGGCAGGGATAAGCTGGATCGTCTTTTGACCGCGTCGGGAATCGACCGATGCGCGGATCTGCTCGTCGAGTTCGGCGTCCCGGTCAAGCGGGACGAGCAGACAGGCGCGTTTTTGAGGGAAGAAACCCTTCTCGCAAGGTTGCGGGCGGCATACGACGAGGTGCGTGAAACCGCGGAGGGCGCGGCGTTTACGCGTATCTTCCGTTGGCAGTATGACTGTAACAATATCAAAGCCGCAATCAAATGCTTCAAGCGGGGGGTTGACCCTGCCGAAATGTTGTTTGATTTCGGAAATATCGACGTCAAAACGGTGAAAACCTGTGTGGAGAAACATGATTTCTCCGCGCTGGGAGCGCCGTTTGAGACAGCATCGCGCGAGGCAACCGAGACCTTTTCCAAAACGGGAAATCCGCAATGGGTGGATCTGATTCTCGACCGCGCCTGCTATGCCGCCATGCTTGACGACGCAAAGGCGAGCGGAACGGCGTTTGCGGTTCGATTGGTCAGGCAAAAAATTGACCTGACAAACCTGCTGACTCTCGTGCGGCTACTCCGCATGAGGAACGGGGAAGCGGGCAAACTGATGCTCCGCGACGCGCTGATCGAGGGCGGAACGATTGAACCGGGCTTTTTCGTTGACGCTTATGACGACGGCGAGGACGCGCTTTGGGAAAAGCTGACCTATTCGGAATATGATGTGTTTGCGCGGGACGCGGGCGGTTCAAGCGCACCGCTGACCGCAGTGGAGCGTGCCGCCGACAACGCGTGGATGAAAACGGTACGCCTTGCAAAAACCATCCCGTACGGTGTTGAACCGATGCTGGGTTATGTGATTGCAACCGAGTATGAGGTGCGCAATCTGCGCATCGTGTTGGCGGGCGTCGAGGCGGGACTCTCCCCGAAAACGGTCGGAGAAAGGATCCGGATGAGCTATGTATAAAATCGGAATCATCGGAAGTCGGGACGCCGTGCTCGGATTCATGGCGCTCGGATTTTCTGTAGAAGAAGCGGCAACCGCCGAGGAAGCCGCAAAGAAACTGCACGCTATGGCGCGTTCACAGGAGTACGGCGTGATCTTCCTGACGGAACATTACGCGATGCAGCTGGAGGATGAGATTGCGCGGTATCGCGATCTGCCTCTGCCCGCGATCGTCTCGATTCCGGGGCAGGAGGGATCCACGGGGTACGGCATGAACAACCTGCGCCGCGCGGTGGAGAGAGCGGTCGGGGCGGATATTCTTTTCAAGAATAACGAACCGGCGCAATCGGAAAATGAAGAAAGGAACAAACCGTAACATGGTTGAAGGAAAAATTCGCAAGGTATCGGGACCTCTGGTGGTTGCGGAGGGCATGAGAGAGGCTAACCTCTTTGACGTGGTACACGTCGGCGAGAGCCGTCTGATCGGGGAGATCATTGAGATGCACGGCGACCGCGCCTCCATTCAGGTCTATGAGGAAACCGCAGGTTTGGGGAGAGGCGACCGCGTGGTATCAACGGGAGCGCCGCTTTCCGTGGAGCTTGGTCCCGGACTGCTCACCAATATTTTTGACGGAATCCAACGCCCGCTCGAAACCATGCGCGAGAAATACGGGTCAAACCTGATCCGCGGCATCGACGAAAAAGCGCTGGACAGAAGTAAGGTTTGGCATTTCGTTCCCGCAAAGCAGGCGGGAGACGCGGTGCACGCGGGTGATATTTACGGCACCGTGCAGGAAAACGAGGTCATTCTGCATAAGATTCTCGTTCCTCCAAAAACCGAGGGAACGGTTCTCGATCTCGCGGAAGGGGATTACACCGTTTCGGACGCGATCGGACATCTGAAAACGGCGGACGGAACCGTTCAGGACATCACGCTGATGCAGAAATGGCCTGTTCGTGTGGCGCGTCCTTACCGGCAAAAGCTCCCGCCGGTTGACCCGATGATCACCGGGCAGCGCCCCATCGACGCGCTTTTCCCGATCGCCAAGGGAGGCACGGCGTGCGTCCCGGGACCGTTCGGTTCGGGTAAGACGGTCGTGCAGCATCAGCTCGCCAAGTGGAGCGATGTGGATTTGGTCGTTTATATCGGGTGCGGCGAGCGCGGAAACGAGATGACCGACGTTTTGCGTGAATTCCCGGATTTGGTGGACCCCAAAACGGGAAAATCACTCATGGAGAGAACGGTTCTGATCGCCAATACCTCGGATATGCCGGTGGCGGCGAGAGAAGCGTCGATTTACACAGGCATCACCATCGCGGAGTATTTCCGTGATATGGGATATTCGGTTGCTGTCATCGCAGACTCCACCTCCCGCTGGGCGGAGGCTTTGCGCGAGATGTCGGGGCGGTTGGAGGAGATGCCCGGCGAAGAAGGGTACCCCGCTTACCTGACGTCCCGGTTGGCGCAGTTCTATGAACGCGCCGGCAAGGTCATTTGCTTGGGAGAAGGCGACCGCGAGGGCGCTCTTTCGGCAATCGGAGCGGTGTCTCCGCAGGGCGGCGACATTTCCGAGCCGGTCACGCAGGCAACTCTGCGCATCGTCAAGGTGTTTTGGGGACTGGATTCCTCGCTCGCCTACCGCCGCCATTTCCCGGCGATCAACTGGCTGACGTCCTATTCACTCTATCGGGAGCGGCTTGAGGATTGGTTCTCCGACCACATCTCGAAGGATTGGACGAACTTGACGGGGCGTTGCCTGAAGGTTTTGCAGGAGGAATCCGATCTGCAGGAAATCGTGAAACTCGTCGGTATGGACGCGCTGTCGCCCGAGGATCGTCTCAAGCTCGACATCGCGCAGTCGATTCGGGAGGACTTCCTGCAGCAGAACGCGTTTTTGGACGTGGACTGCTACACCTCTCTTGAGAAACAGCACGCCATGCTCCGCTTGATCTTCCGCTTTGCCGACGAAGGAAAGCGGGCGATTGACGCGGGCATTGACGTGGAGGACATCTGCGGACTTCCGGTACACGAAAGCATCGGACGCGCCAAAACCGTTCCCGAGGATCAATTCCGCGAGGAATTTGCCGCGATTGAGGCGGAAATTACCGAGGGAATGGATCGACTGATCAAGAGCGCACGGGAGGAAAACTGACCATGATGAGAGAATACAGAACCATCGAAGAGGTCGCGGGACCGCTGATGCTGGTGCGTCAGGTCGAAGGGGTCAAATATGACGAACTCGGTGAAATCGAGTTGCCGAACGGAGAAGTGCGCCGTTGCAGAGTGCTCGAGGTCAACGGCAAAAACGTGCTGGTTCAGCTGTTTGAGTCCGCCGCGGGATTGAATCTTTCCAATAGTAAGGTTCGCTTCTCGGGGCATGGCGTGGAATTGCCCGTTTCGCCCAATATGCTGGGGCGCGTGTTCAACGGTATGGGTGAGGCGATCGACGGGGGAGCGAAACTGATTCCCGAAAAATCGCTTGACATCAACGGAACTCCGATCAACCCCGCCGCGCGGTATTATCCGTCCGAGTTTATTCAAACCGGCGTTTCTAGTATCGACGGCTTGAATACACTGGTTCGCGGGCAGAAGCTGCCGATTTTCTCCGGATCGGGTCTGCCCCATGCAAACCTTGCCGCGCAGATCGCGAGACAGGCAAAGGTGCTGGGGAGCAACGAGAAATTTGCGGTGGTTTTCGCCGCCATCGGTATCACGTTTGAGGAAGCGGATTTCTTCATTTCCGACTTCCGGAAAACGGGTGCGCTCGATCGTACCGTGCTGTTCATCAACTTGGCGTCGGACGCGGCAATTGAGCGCATTTCAACGCCCCGTATGGCATTGACGGCGGCGGAATATCTGGCGTTTGAATGCAATATGCACGTGTTGGTGATTATGACCGACATCACAAACTACGCCGAGGCACTGCGCGAGGTTTCCGCCGCGCGGAAGGAAGTTCCGGGGCGCCGCGGTTATCCCGGCTACCTCTACACCGACCTTGCAACGCTCTATGAAAGAGCGGGGCGCAAGATGGGTTCGGACGGGTCTATCACCATGATTCCCATCCTGACCATGCCGGAGGACGATAAAACCCACCCGATCCCCGACTTGACGGGGTATATTACCGAGGGGCAGATCATTCTTTCAAGAGAGCTTTACCGCAAGGGCTATTTGCCGCCGGTGGACGTTCTGCCGTCGCTTTCCCGTCTGAAGGACAAGGGAATCGGCGCCGGGAAGACGCGCGAGGACCATGCCGACACGATGAATCAGCTATTCTCGGCGTATGCCCGCGGAAAAGAGGCAAGGGAACTGATGGTGGTGCTCGGAGAGGCGGCGTTGTCGCCGGTGGATCGCTTGTATGCGAAATTTGCGGACGCGTTCGAGACCGAGTATATCAACCAAGGGTTCTATGAAAACAGATCCATCGAGGATACGCTGAATCTCGGATGGAAGCTGTTGACGATCCTGCCGAGAAGCGAGATGAAGCGGATCAAGCCCAAGTATCTCGATCAATATTGGAAGCAGAACGCGGAGGCGTGATCCTGCGCGGGAGCAAACAGCGGAAAGGAGGATCCCATGGCGGAAATCAGAGTCAACCCGACGCGCATGGAGATGAAGCGGTACCAAACGCGCTATCAGACCGCGCGAAGAGGGCATAAACTGCTCAAGGACAAGCGTGACGAACTGATGAGGCTGTTCTTGGACGTTGTCCGGGAGGATAAGGCGTTGCGGGAGCGCGTGGAATCCGCGCTGAAAGAAGTTTACGGCGGGTTTACGGTCGCGAGCGCGGTCAGCAGCCCGAAGATGCTGGAGGAAGCGCTGATCTATCCGAAGAAGGAAGGATCACTCTCGGTCGACTACCGCAACATGATGAGCGTCAATGTCCCGGTGTTCCGGTTGCAGGTGCACGCGGAAGGAAACGCCGACCACTATAACTACGGCATGGCGTTTACCTCGGGCGAATTGGATTCCGCACTGCGTGCGCTGAACGGGATGATGGAGGATCTGCTGCGCATGGCAGAGTTGGAAAAGACGGCGCAGTTGCTCGCGGAGGAGATTGAACGCACGAGACGGCGCGTCAACGCGCTTGAGTATATCCTGATGCCGCAGTACCTCGAGATCATCCGAACGATTCGGATGCGGCTGGAGGAAAACGACAGAGGGAACACCACGCGCCTGATGAAGGTCAAGGACATGATGGTTCAGGCGCAGATGGAGCAAAACGCGATGGCGGATGAGGATGAGGAATCAGATCCGGCAACAGGTGCGTAACAGAAAAGAATACCCGCAAAAACATCCGTTTTTGCGGGTATTCTTTGAATGAATTGAAAAAAATTTTTGAGAAAAAACTTACATTTTCACCTTTTTTGTGGTATAATAGGGTTGTATGAGGGTATGATAAATCCTTATATTCCCGTATGACCCATGAAGGAGGGAACAAATCATGTTTGGGAAAGGTGATTACGTTTTTTACGCATCAGGCGGCATTTGCCGCGTGGAGGATTTGCAGTACGCGCCGATCAGCGGGATGCCCGCTGACCGCCTTTATTATGTTTTGCGTTCTCTGCACGATGTAAACGGCGTGATCTACCTGCCAACCGATTGCACAACCGTCTTTCTGCGCCCGCTGTTGACCCGGGATGACGCGAAAGCGTTGATGAGCGGGCTCGAAAGTCTCCCGTGCATCACGGCGGCGGACGCGAAATCGCTCCGAGCGGCATATATCGAGGCGATGAAGAAATATGACCC
>CAKJZF010000062.1 GCA_918290775.1 Clostridiales bacterium
AGCCCATATAGTCCGCTCTCGAGATGCAGGGAATCCCCGCCTGCCGCGCCGCCACATACTGCGGATTGTTTTCGGCAATCGCCACGGTGTAAACGACCGCCTCGTAACCGTTTGGGATTCCGGCACAATCACCAACGCGAATCTCTGCGCCCAACCGCCTCAACCGTTGCAGTCGTTCACCGTCCGTTCGGTCGCTGCCGCCGACGCGAATCCCCCGGTGAAGCGTCATTTCCGCAAGCGAGGACATACTGACCCCGCCGATGCCGATGAACCAAACGCCGTCAACATTTCTCAAACGATCCTCAACGCCTTTGATCCCGAAGCCCGTATTTGCCAATGCCATAAAAAGTCCTTTCCCGCCGTGTGCGATTCTCCGCAAGAAATGTTAATTTCACAAAAAAACGGATTTCATTGAATAACCGCCACAAAACGGATGTATAATGATGAATAAATGTTATTTAAACCGGATGGGAGGCACAATCCATGCAGATTACAGACATCAAAGTTCGCAAGTTGTTTGAAGAAGGACCGATGAAAGCGATTGTCTCGGTTACATTTGACGGTCAGCTCGCCGTTCATGACATCAAGGTGATCTACGCGAGAGAAAAGTTTTTCATCGTGATGCCGAGCCGCAAAAACCCGGACGACACCTATCGCGATATTGTTCATCCCATCAACGCGCAGTTCCGTGCCCTGTTGGAAAACGCCGTCATCAACGCGTATCGCGTTGCGTTGGAAGAAGAACAAAAGAATGACGCCGCAAACGCGCAGTCTGACGCCGAAGAAGCGCCTTTTCTACCCGTTTGACCGCTTTACCCGAGATTGGGGTCGGGTTTCTCTCTGCCGCCGATCCGCTCAAAATGCATCGGACCGTCCATGACAGAATATGTCATGGACGGTCCGATGGTGTTTTTTTGGGTGAATCAAAGCGTTCCGTGGGAAAAGAGGCAGGCTTGGGCAGTAAGCGTCAGGGTCCCGAAGGAACCCGCCGCGATGCTGCCGGGATTGAACAGAATGATCTGTTTTTCCGTGACGCCGCTCGCCGTAGGGGTTCCCGCCGGAATTGTCTCAAGCAGCGGGGTGTGGGTATGCCCGTAGAGGACAAGATCCGCCTGTTTCTCCACCGCCGCGCGGATGAGTCCGCCGATCCCGCTTTTGGCGTTTTGATGGTGACCGTGCGTCAGCAGAATCCGCCGCCCCTCAAAGGTGACAATCTCCTCCTCCGCAACGGGTTGCCCGCCTCCGATGCTCCAATCGCAATTGCCGCGCACGCGGATCACGGGGATTCCCATCATGCGGTCGTCGGTATCACTCAAACCGTCGCCGAGAAAGAATACGGCGTCCGGCTGACGCACCTGCCGCCGGATGACCACTTCCAGATTGCGCCGTCTGCCGTGCGAATCCGAAAAAATCAGAAATTCCATGGATGTATCCCTCCCACCCTGTTTGTCAAGTATAGTATAACAGTTTTTCCCGCTTTTGTCCAGTTGCTTTCGCGTTCTTTTTTCACCCGGTATCCCTTCTTTTCATATACTGCTTCTGAAATCACCCGCGAAAGGAGCAAAAAGCCATGCAAATTGATCAGAAAACTCTGCAATATCTGCTTTCGTTGAATGACGAGAAACTCGCCGCTATGCTGCAAAAGGTTGCCCGGGAGTCCGGGATTTCCCCGGACGCGATCGGCGGCCGCCCCGATGACATCAACAGCATTCGAGCGGCGCTCGGTTCCGCCACCGATGCAGATCTGAAGCGGCTCAACGAACTTTACGCCGCGTTTCGGCAAAACCGCGGACGGTGAGGTGACCAAAGATGGATGAACAACCGATCAAAAGCATGGGAGACGGTCTTTCCGCTGCGCTTGACAGCATCTTCTCCGATCCCGCAACACGTGAACGCTTTGAAACCATGGTAAAAACGCTTCGAGAGAACATGGATCGAACGCCGCCCGTCGGCCAGGATCCCCCACCTGAACCAAAAGAGGAAAAGACTCCCCCCTCCGAGTGGAATGGAGCGGAAACCGACGGGCTCGCGTCGATTCTCTCCAATCCGACGTTGATGGCAAATCTCCCGTCCCTGCTGGCGGGAATGCGAACCCCGCCGCCAACTTCGGAATCGTCCCGCGGGAAATCCCCCGAAGATCTCCGCCGCGATCTGCTTTTGGCGCTCAAACCCTTTCTTTCAAAAGACCGAAGCAATGCCGTTGAAATGATCCTTCAGATTTCCCGCCTCGGTGCGGTACTCCGCATGATGCATTAAGGGGGTGACTGCCGTGTATTCGCGAAATACCAACCGAAATCAGATGCCGCCCCACGTGCCCGAACACTACAGCGGGTGGGCGTTTCGCCCGCAATCTCCCACCGAAAGTGACCGCCCGCCGAGGAAGAAGCCAACGGACGGGTACAGTCCCGCCGCGGAATCGCCCGAAAAAGATGTCAACAACCGACCGCAGGCAATCGGTCGTCCGTCGCCGCCGAAAAATCCCCCACCCCCTCCTTCGCCTCCCTGTCTGCCGCCGCCCGCTCCGCATGAACCTCCCCACTGTGATCCCGTTCCCCCGCCGATGTTCCCGTCGTCTCTCCGTCAGCTTTTTTCAGGAGGTTCGCTTTCCCATTCCTTCGGACTTGACTTTGAAGAGCTGCTGCTCATCGGTTTGATTTTTCTTCTCGGAGGAAACGGAGAGGACAACGAACTGCCTCTCCTGCTGGCGCTTCTGCTGCTCTGCGGATAAAGTTCCACAAATTTGATTTTTGCAAAATCCGTAAAAGGGGTTGCAAAGAGAGTATTTTTCATGTATAATAGAAACGGATGCGCATCGGAAGATGCCTTTCGGAACCGGGATGTTTTTGTCAAAGGAGTTTTCAGGAATGAAGCCAAAGCGATTGCTGTTTCTGCGCGTTTTCTTGGGCGTGCTGATCATTCTGAATATGGTATTCATCTTTCGCTTTTCGAGCGAAAGCGGTCAGCAGTCCTCGCAGACAAGCGGAAAAGTGGCGCAGACAGTTGCAGAGGTAACAGTCCCGCATTTTGAGCAAAAGCCGCAGGAAGAACAGCAAACGATTGTCAATAAGCTCCAGTTTCCCATCCGCAAGCTCGCCCACATGGCTGAATTCGCCTCGCTGGGTGCGTTGATCTTTCTCCTTCTGCTGACATGGCGCGGGAATGTTATGCTCCGTTGCGGCGCCTCAATCGGGTTGACCGCTCTTTACGCTGTCAGTGACGAGATTCATCAAATTTTTTCTGCTAACCGAGGACCGCAATTCACCGACGTTCTCATTGATACTTCAGGAGCCGTACTGTCCTGCGCTTTGGTTCTGTTGATTTGGCATATGGTGCATCACAAGAAAAGCATCGTGACAACGGTCTGCAAAATTCCGTGTCCGAAGCTCTCTCGCCCCGTCCGTCTCGCCATTGCCTCCGATCTGCACAGGAATCCGCATGATCGCGCGGTCGCTCTGCTCCGCGAAGCAAAGCCGGATTTCATTCTGATCCCCGGAGATCTGACCGACTACGAGGGGATTCTTTCGAACGATCCCTCCGCCTTCGGCTTTCTGCGCAAATGCGCGTCGATCGCTCCGACTTTTTATTCCATCGGAAACCACGAAAACGGTTGCTACCGGCACGGCAATTTCTTCCGCAAGCCGCACAAACGTCAGCTCCCGGCTGAATTTGCAGAGCGTGTAGCAGAAACAGGGGCAATTTTGCTCCGGAACAGTGCGGTTCGGCGCGGGGAAATCACCTTCTGCGGGCTGGATTCCGGACTGGACGGAAAGATCAACGAACCGGACGCTTCCGCACTTGCTTCCTTTGCCGCGCTGCCGGGTGTTCGCGTTCTGCTCTGTCATCATCCGGAATATTACCCGCTTTACATTCGCCAAACGGACGTGGATCTGACCGTTTGCGGTCATGCGCACGGCGGTCACTGGCGCTTCTTCGGTCATGGCATTTTCGCCCCCGATCAAGGGCTTTTCCCAAAATACACCTGCGGCGTGATCGACAATCGCTGTGTGATCTCCCGCGGGCTTGGCGACCACACACACATCCCGCGCATCAACAACCCCCGGGAGCTTGTGATTGTGGATTTCGGAGGGTAAGTTTAGGACGGCAAAGCGGCGACAATGCACTGCCGCCGAGAAAAACGGGTGTTTCAAAAGTCTGTGACTTTTGAAACACCCGTTTTTCGATTTAAGTTGGTACGCGGGCAAGAAATTGCCCGATTTGTGTAAGCAGTTTATTTAGAACGGATGTAATCGTCGATTGCCTGTGCCGCGGTCTTGCCGGCGCCCATAGCAAGGATGACCGTTGCCGCTCCCGTGACTGCATCTCCGCCGGCGTAAACGCCTTCGAGCGAAGTCTTGCCGGTTGCCTCCTCCACAACGATGCCGCCGCGACGGTTGACCTCAAGCCCTTCTGTGGTGGACTTGATCAGCGGATTGGGAGAGGTTCCGATCGCCATGATCACGCAATCGCAAACCAATTCGTATTCCGAATCGGGGATCTCGACCGGGCTTCTTCTGCCCGATGCGTCCGGTTCCCCCAACTCCATGCGGATCACCTTCATGCCGCGCACAAAGCCGTTTTCATCGCCCATAATCTCGATGGGATTATTGAGCAGACGGAATTCGATTCCTTCCTCCATCGCGTGCTCAACCTCTTCGCGCCGTGCGGGAAGCTCTTCAAGCGACCGCCGATAGATGATGAAAACCTCTTCGGCGCCCAGCCGCATCGCGCTTCTTGCCGCATCCATGGCAACATTGCCGCCGCCGACCACCGCCACGCGCTTTGCGTGTTGGATTGGCGTCGGGCTGCCGGGCAGGTATGCTTTCATCAGGTTGACGCGCGTAAGAAACTCATTTGCGGAATAAACGCCCTTCAGGTTTTCCCCAGCGATTTTCATGAATCGGGGCAGTCCCGCGCCCGAACCGATGAAAACCGCCTCATAATGCTCATTTCGCATCAGTTCGTCAACGGAAACGGTGCGACCGACCACTGTGTTGACCTCGATTTTCACGCCCAACGCCTTGAGCGTTTCAATCTCTTTGGCAACAATTGCCTTCGGCAAACGGAATTCTGGAATGCCGTAAACCAGTACGCCGCCCGCGGTGTGAAGGGCTTCATAAACCGTCACGTCGTAGCCTCGCCTTGCCAAATCTCCCGCGCAGGTCAGACCTGCGGGTCCCG
Source organism: Clostridiales bacterium (assembly GCA_918290775.1). Taxonomy (GTDB): domain Bacteria; phylum Bacillota; class Clostridia; order Oscillospirales; family CAG-272; genus UMGS1865. The sequence goes on from CAKJZF010000062.1 coordinate 5,179, forward strand.
ATCCGATCACGGCAACCCGATGCCCGTTTGCGGGGACAGGCTCCATTTTGACATCGGTTCGCGCGTTGTGCCGGTCGGCAACGTAACGCTCCAAGCGTCCGATTCCGACAGGTTCCCCTTTGATCCCGCGCACGCATTTCCCCTCGCACTGCGTTTCCTGCGGGCAAACGCGCCCGCAAACCGCCGGGAGCGAGCTGGAAGCCGTGATGATCCTGTAGGCTTCTTCAAATTCCCCTGTTTTGACCTTTTGAATGAAATCCGGGATCTCAATGCCGACGGGACATCCGCTGACGCAGGGTCTGTTTTTGCAATTCAAGCATCTTTGCGCTTCATCCAACGCCATCTCCTCGGTATATCCGAGCGCAACCTCTCCGAAATTCCGGCGACGGACGCCCGGATCCTGAGACGGCATGGGGTTCTTTTTGGGATTCATAATCGGCATTTCAGCGCACCTCGCTTTTCAACAGATTGCATACTTTCTCATGCGCCGACCGCTCAAACGGACGATACATGGAAGAACGCGCGATGGCCTCATCAAAGTCGATCAGATGTCCGTCAAATTCAGGACCGTCCACGCAAGCGAATTTCATCTCGCCGCCAACGGTCAGCCGGCATCCGCCGCACATTCCCGTCCCGTCAATCATAATGGGATTCATGGAAGCGACCGTGGGGATGTTGTATTCTTTCGTCAGTTTACATACGAATTTCATCATGATAAGCGGTCCGATTGTGATCACTTCATCGTAGGTCTCCCCGCTCTCGATCAGGGCGCGGAGCGCGTCGGTTACCAGCCCTTTCTCTCCCCAGCTTCCGTCGTCCGACATCCGAACAAAACGATCCGAAACGGCATCGAATTCACGCTCGAGGATCACAAGATCCTTCGTGCGGAATCCGGCAATGGTATGTACCTCGGTTCCCATCTCATGAAATTTCTTTGCCACAGGATACGCGATCGCACAGCCGACGCCACCGCCCACAACCGCCACTTTACGCTTTCCCGCCGTGTTGGTTGCCCGACCGAGCGGACCGACAAAGTCATGCAGGCAGTCGCCTTCGTTCATGTGCCCCAACGCTTCCGTTGTCGCGCCGACGATTTGGAAGATGATCGTTACGCTTCCCTCCGCGGCGTCATAGTCCGCGATGGTGAGCGGTATGCGTTCGCCGTTTTCGTCGGTTCTCAGAATGATGAATTGCCCCGGGTTCGCCTTTCTCGCGACTGCCGGCGCTTCGATCTTCATGAGCGTGACCGTTGGGTTGAGCGGTTGTTTTTTCAGGATCCGATACATGGGTCTTCACTCCTTTTTTAATTGGATCGGAATTCAGTTTGCAAGTTTGCCTTCTGAAAATTGCAAAACAAGCGGAATACTGATATTATATTATACATGATTTCGTCGCAAAAAGCAATAGGAAATTCACTTTTTTTGAAAAAAGCAAGGATTTCCGCAAAGAAACACAAACTTTCTTGACAAAAGAGAGATTCCATGTTATAATATACTCTAAAGAAGTATGTCATGGAGGTTGACCGCTGATGAAACCCGCGTTTCCCGATCTGATCGGCAATGATCGCCTCCGCGCAAGGCTCGCCGAGGACATCCGTTCCGATCGCTTCGGTCATGCCTATATTCTTGAGGGCGCCGACGGTTCCGGCAAACATTCCTTTGCCCTGCGCATTGCCGCCGCGCTTGCCTGCGAGCATCGAACCGAGGACGGGTTTCCGCTCCCCTGCGGGAACTGCCCCGCCTGCCGTAAAATTCTGTCGGGAAATTCCCCCGATGTGATCACAATCGGACGCGGAGACAAGGTGACGATGGGTGTGGACGTGATTCGCGAGATGCACGCCGATGTGTTTGTGGCGCCGAACGAGCTTTCGGACAAGGTCTACATCATCGAGGACGCCCAGACAATGACCGTTCAGGCGCAGAACGCGTTTCTGCTGATTTTGGAAGAGCCGCCCGCCTATGTGCGCTTTCTGCTCCTTTGTGACGGATCCGCGCCTCTGCTCGAAACCGTCAGAAGCCGGGCGCAAACGCTTCGCACCGAACCGATTCCGCCCGCCCTTCTTGCAGATTATCTCGCCCGCACCGAACCCGCGGCAAACATTCTCCGCAACGGAAATCCCGAGGAATTTGCCGAATGGATCGCCGCATCCGAGGGAAGCGTCGGACGCGCGAAAATGCTTCTTGACCCCAAGAAGAGACGCCCCATCACTGATGCACGCGACGCCGCGCGGACATTTGCCGAGCTTGCCGCTGCACACCGCGAAAGTACTCGTGTGCTCGCTTTCCTTGCGAGCTTCGGGCAAAAGAGGGATGAGGCGATCGCCCGTCTCTCCGTGATGTTGGTCTGCATCCGGGATCTGATTCTGCTCAAACAAACCGAAGATGCCCCTCTATGCTTCTTTTACAACCGCGAGGAAGCCTGCGCCCTTGCCTACCGCTTTACCGCGCCCGATCTGCTGCGGTATGCGTCCGGCATCTCCGACGCGATGGAAGCGTTGCGGCGCAATGCAAACCTGCGCCTGACCCTGATGCATTTCGCCATGCAAACGGGTCTGCTCTCCTGACCATTCCCGTCCCATCTGAAAGGAAACCGATATGAACGAAGAACAAAAGCAAAACCATCCCGCCGCCGAGGGAACCGAAGGCGGCGAAAAGAAAAACCGCAACCGTCGCCGTCGCCACAGAGGCGGTAAAAAGCACGGCGGATCGTCCGCCCCCGAAAACCGAACGGTGCAGACGCCGCAACCCGCCCCCGAAGTAAACAATCAGGGTAACCCGCAGGGCAAAGGCAACGACAACCGTGGTGGCAAATCCCGCCGCGACCGTCGCCGCCGCAGAGGCGGGCAAAAGGATGCCAACCGCGGAAT
>CAKJZF010000063.1 GCA_918290775.1 Clostridiales bacterium
GGCGTCAACGTCTTCCCGTCCCAGATCGAAACCGTACTGCTCAAAACCGGGCATTCCCCGAACTATCAGATCGAGGTCGACCGGGTCAACAACCTCGACACCATCGCCGTGATGGTCGAAATGAACGAGGCGACCTTCTCGGATACCGTCTCGGAGATCTCGCAGCGCGAACGCGCCCTCGCCGAAGCCATCAAATCGCTGATCGGCGTCGCCGTCAAGGTCGTGCTCGTCGGTCCCGGTTCCATCGAACGCTCCACCGGCAAAGCCAAGCGCGTCATCGACCACCGCAAACTTCACTAACCGAACGACAAGAAAGAGAGGAACACAGTATGGCAATCAAACAGGTCTCCATCTTCGTTGAAAACAAACCGGGAACTCTCGTCTCGATCACCGACGCCATCGGCGCGGCGGGCGTGGATATCCGCGCCATGTCCATCGCCGACACGCAGGACTTCGGCATCCTCCGCCTGATCGTCAGCGACAGCGAAAAGACCAAACAGGCGGTGCGCGAGATCGGTTGCGTCGTTTCGATCACCGAGGTCGTCGCGGTCGCCGTCTCCGACCGTCCGGGGGCGCTCAACGACGTGATGCACGTTCTCTCCGAGAGCGGCATCAATATCGAGTATATGTACGCGTTTTTAACCAGCCGCGGGCACAACGCCTACGTCGTCCTCCGCGTCGCGGACAACGACAAAGCGGCTGAAATCCTTGCCTCCAAGGGCGTGAAACTCGTCTCCGAAGACGACATCGCGAACCTTTGAAACACAAATCGGGCGCGCATTTCTGCGCGCCCGCACGTTTTCGTCAAGCCCAAGAGATCGTCGAGGGCTTCGGATCTTTGATGATCGACTGTTTCAGGAACTCCACCGCGTGGCGCAATCCCTCTTCCGGCGTCATCAGGCTGTCCTCGTGCTCGATGCTCATCACCTTGTCGTAGCCGACCAGGCGGAGCGCCGAGATGATATCGCGCCAGTAGTCCAGCCCGTTGCCGTAGCCGACCGAACGGAAGATCCACGAGCGGTGCGCTTCGTCGCTGTAATGCTTGGTGTCGAGCACGCCGAACTTGGCGACGTTGTACTTGTCCAGTTTGGTGTCCTTGGCGTGGAAGTGGTAGATCGCGCCCTCGAGCGCACGGATCGCGGCGACGGGATCGATGCCCTGCCAGATCAGGTGAGAGGAATCGAAGTTCGCGCCCAGCGTCTCGCCGACCGCCTCGCGGATGCGGAGCATGGTCTCGGGGTTGTAGACGCAGAAGCCGGGGTGCA
>CAKJZF010000064.1 GCA_918290775.1 Clostridiales bacterium
CACATCCTTTCTGTCTTGGTTTACTTTGCACGACGGAAACCCCGATCCCGCGCGGATTCGCCGGGAGGCTTTGCGAGAGGGAAGGGACCACGCTGATGTATGGGATCTGATCTTTTTCGCCGGGGTGGATGAGGACGCACGGGCGGAACTGCCGCTCGACGCGGTCTACCGCAAGGCGGGGCTTGCCGTTTTCCGATCTGATCGAAGCCGTTCCGAGATCGTTTGCGCCATCCACGGCGGAAGCGACGCGCGCGGCTTCCCGGACGCGGGAACCTTTTTGCTGGAGAGCGAAGGGGAGCCGTTTTTCACCGAGGTTGACGGGAAAGGGATGAACTCCGTGACGATCCATGCCGTGAATGGCGGTGAGAAAAGCGGCAGGAATCCCCGTGCGTACGCGGCGATGCTGGAAGCACGCAGCGGGGCGGATCGGGCATACGCCGTTGTGGACATGAGTGAGACGAGCGACCTGATTTCACGCGGTAAGCGCGGCATCCTGCTTGCCGAAAACCGCCGGGTTGTTGTGGTTCAGGATGAGATGGTTCTGCGGGAACCGGGAACGGTCGTATGGATGGCGTATACGCCCGCAAATGTTGAGATTTTGCATACACGGTACGCAATTTTGGAGAAAAACGGCAAACGGTTGCTCTGCCGTCTTTCCGGTGTTTCCGGCAGGTGGGAGACCGAACCGGTCGAGGGAACCGGGCTGACGCGAATGACGGTGCGTACAGACGTTGGCGGAAAGTTGCGGCTTGCCGTTGCGTTCAAGCCCTACCACGAGGGAGACAATCGAAAGGATCCGTTTTACGCGGTTTGCCCTATTGGCAAATGGAGCGATTCCAAACCCGACAGGTGATTGGGTTGAGAAGCAGACTGGTTCACAGATAAAAAGCATATTTTAAGGGGCTGTAAAAAACTTGCGTTTTTTACAGCCCCTTCTTGCTTGCCGTTGTGGCAAGCGAGGGTTCAGATTTCTTTCTTCTTCCCGTCGAACGAGGGGTTGACAGCGTAGAAATTGCGGCAGTTCGAGTATTCCTGTGCGCGGCGGAGCGCGTCTCCGAAGCGCTGGTAGTGAACCACCTCTCGCTCGCGCAGGAAGCGGATCGGGTCGGCAACGTCGGGGTCGTCGATCAGGCGAAGCAGGTTGTCGTAGGTTACGCGTGCTTTTTGTTCAGCCGCGAGATCCTCATTCAGGTCGGCAAACACATCACCCTTCACGGCAAACGCGCGGGCGTTGAAGGGCGTTCCGTCGGCTCCCTGCGTGTAGACGCCGACCGTATGGTCGGTGAAATAGGCGGCGAAGGGACTTTTCGCGATCTCCTCGAGGGAGAGGTTAGAGGTCAATTGATGCAGGATG
>CAKJZF010000065.1 GCA_918290775.1 Clostridiales bacterium
GCGCTCGCGCGTGACGTCCGGCAGAAAATCGCAGAGCATATCGGGGTATTTGGTGTTGTTCATGTGCCCGTTGTAGTCGACATCGGAATAGGTGACGCGGCGGGTTCCGGCAAGCTCCATCTCCCCGGCGGGCGGGACGCGGAAGCGGAGCGGAACGCCCGCGGGCGTGATCTTCTCCTCGGGCGAGACCGGGAAGTCGATCTCCTCGGCGCGAAGAAGCCGACGCTCGTCCAGCTGCATCAGCCCCCAGGAGGAATAGCTCTCGGCAACCACCTCGCCCCCCCGCAAAACGCGGAAACACCGCTCAAAATTCAGCCCGCGGCTCGGGCAGGTCCAGGTTTGCACATCGACGTCCTCATAGGCGCGGAGCGGCTTGTAGACGCGCGTGGCGATGCGGGAGAGCAGGAAGCCGACGCGAAGCTCGTCGCGAACGGCGTCCAAATCGAAGTTGCTGTCGTGGAGCTGGTGGTTCGCCGTTTCCTGCAGATACATCTGAAGCGCGGACGGTGTGACGTTGCGGTTGAGGTCGGTCTCATGCCAGCGAACGCGGAACGGAAGCGTATAGATCATGGTGGAGTCGCCTTTCTTGGGGGTGTGAAGTTGCAATTCATACAATAGGGCTGTCGCAAATGCAGAGCGACAGCCCCTATCTTGGATTATTGCTTTTCGGGCGACTTGCCTTTGCGGAAGGCTTTGCCCGTGAAGAATGCGTAAACGCCGAGGCACATCGTGAAGAACACGGTGACGATGCCGACGATGACGCGCGTGAAGAGATTCGGTCCGAGGTTCCGGCGGACGATCAGCAGATACAGGAGCGCAACCGCCGCGATCAGAACCAGCAGGATCAGCAGGATCCAAAGCCAGACGAGCGACCGCGCCGAGCCTTCGCTCTCATAGACCGCAAAGGAGTAGATCGCCGAGGCAAAGGTGGTATCCTTCGTTGACTGATAGCCGGAAACCTTGCCCTCGTTTGCGCCGATCTCGCCGGTCAGGCGACCGTTGGTTACCTTGCTCTCCGCCGCCGCTTCGCGTTTTTCGACGCGGTAGGTCAGGTCGGGGGTCTCTTCGGTGACGTCAACGGCATAGAGCAGCGTGCGGGAACCGTCGCGCTCGGTGGCGAAAGAGACCAGCCGTGCGCCCTCCGGCGCCTCGGCGAGGATCTCATCCGGGGCGAGGTGAATCTCAAAGGTCAGAACGCCGCCCAGCGTACCCGAAACGGTCTCGCCGTTGATGACGACGGGAGCGGTCTCGGCGCGTTCATCAATCACCACGCGGACCCGACCGGCAGGCATGGTAAACTTGCCGTCCGTGACCGGGGTCTCGGCGCCGTCCTCGGTGACGTAAACCACCCGGTCAATCTCGTAGCCCTCGGTTGCGGTGTAGCCCTTCATGGCGTCAACCTCCGCGCCCGCGGTCAGTTCTTCGGTGGTTTCGTCAACGTAGACCACGGTGTAGGTGCGCGGCGCGTACACGCCGGCGACCACGTTCTCCGCGGTTCCGTTGATGATGGCTTCGAGGTTATAGGCTTCCCATCCGGCGGCAACAAACCCATCCAGTTCGGGCAGAGCAGGCGGCAGGAAGCTGCCGCTCGTCGCGTCCTCGATGGTGAAGGTGACCGAGATGTCGTCCGCGCCGTGACCCGGACGGAAGACGACGGTGTAATCCACAGGGGTCAGAAGCGGCGTGCAATAGACGGTTGCCTGCAGCTCGCCGGGGTTCAGATCCTCGTTTTCATAGGCAAATTTGCCGGGTGCCTTCTCGGTGAAGCTATAGC
>CAKJZF010000066.1 GCA_918290775.1 Clostridiales bacterium
AATAAAGGTTAAGTAAATACCTTTTGGGGGCGGGCGCTTTTCTCGCGATAAAAGCACCCGCCCCCTCAAGCTCCCCGAGAAAGAAAAGAACCGGCGCGGGGGGGGGAAAAATATGGGAAATCTACGCAAATGTCCCACCCGAAAAAAAGGGGTGTTCTTTTTGGATATGGGTTTGGGGGAAGGGGTTTTTCTTTCAAGAAAAACCCCTTCCCCCAAGGTCTTGATTCACAAAATCCATTCTCTTCCCACGCTTTTGTATTTGGCGGGGGCGAGGGCATTGTTGGGAAGTTGTTCCCATGGATCGCTGCCCACGATTTTGGCGATCGCGGAGAGATTCTCGGGCGTATCAACAATGCCCGGGATAAGCGGTGTGCGGAAGGTGTGCGGAATACCGCTTTCCTTCAGCCAAGCGGCGTTGGCGAGGATTTTCTCGTTGGAAACACCCGTCCGCTTCCGATGTTCTTCGGGATCGGCAAGTTTGAGATCCATATAGACGAAATCGCAACGCTTGACAACTTTTTGAAAGGTTTCGGCGGTCGCGTAGCCGGAGGTTTCGATGGCGCGGTGGACTTTGCCGCCGAGCAGATCCAGCAGTTCACAGGCGAAGTCGGCTTGCAGGAGCGGTTCTCCGCCCGAGAGCGTCACGCCGCCACCCGAGGATTGCAGAAGAGCGCTCCCTTTTAATAAGCGGTTTGCGAGGTCGTCTGCTTCCCATTTCTCACCCTTGACCGTGACAAGGTTCTTTGGGCAGATGTGCAGACATCGCCCGAACGGTTGACATTCGGGATGGGAGCAGGGTCGGCGGCAGAGCCCGCATTTGAGGCAACCGTTCTGCTTAACATACAATTCGGGTTTCGGATCGAGACCTTCCGGGTTGTGGCACCACGCACAGCGCAGGGGACAGCCCTTGAAAAAGACCGTGGTGCGGATGCCCGCGCCGTCGTTCAGTGCAAATTCTTTGATGTCAAAAATGATCCCTGTCATGCCAAATCAGCCCGCGTGTTAGACCGCGTATTCCTGCCGCGCCATCACATGGTTTTGGAAGTCGCGGTCGAGTTCCACAAAGTATGCCGACCAACCCCAAATTCGGACAACCAACTGTTGATAGCGTTCGGGGTGTGCCTGTGCATCCTTCATGGCATCGAGGTTTACGGCGTTCAGTTGTAACTGATGCCCCCCACGCTCCACAAAATGCTTGATGAGCATGGCGACTTTGCTGATGCTATCGGGGCGGTTGAAGATGCCGGCGGCAAATTCGAGGGTCAGAGGACCGCCGTTGATCGTACGCATCAGATCCTGTTTGGTGAAGGACTCAATATCCGAAAGCGGGCCGGGAATTTCGGTGAAGAGGTTAGGTGAGAAGTTGGTGCCGAAGGGTTCTCCCGCGCGGCGACCGTCGGCGGTGGCGCCGAGGTCACGGGCGTGCCAAAGGTAGAACATGGCGGTTCCTGTTCCGGCGCGCCAAACGCCGCCGAGGTCGTTCTTTTTACCGTCGAGAGCGTCGGCAAATGCATCGAGAATCACTGCGCCCATGCGGTCGGCGCGGTCGTCGTTTCTGCCCATTTTCGGGGCTTCGTAGCGGAGCAGATGGAGCAATTCGGGGTCGTTTGCCCAGTCGGTGTCAAGCGCCGCGAACAGGCGTTCGGGGGTAACGGTTTTCTTATCAAAGACATATTCCTTGACTGCCGCCAAAGCGTCGGCGGCGGAGGCGATGCCGCAACCGTGCATTCCGAAGTTGTTGTATTTTTTTGCGTCGCGGAGCAGATCCATAAAGGGGGAGGGAATAAACCAAACGTTACGAATGGCGGCTGCCTGCCGCTCACATTCGACGCGTGTCGCCTCCCGGACAGCGGCGAGCAGTCCTTCAAAGTTTCCGCCGGTTGGCAAGTAGGTACGCAGGACTTCATCGACCAACTTCGGGAAATTGACCGCTCCGATATTGGCGATGTCGTTGCCTACCTTCGGGATGATGAACTCCCAGCAGGCGGCAACCACATAGTTGACCGCGTCCTCATAATCGTAGCCGAGTTTTGTCAGACCTTCAATCACCACGTCGTCATTGGAATACTGGGGGAATCCGAGCCCGACTTTGGTCAGCTCGGTTCCTTTTTCGTAGAGTTCCAAAGGGGTGTTTTTGTTGACTCGGAGGTTGATTTTCGGGTCGATGAGCTTGAGATTGCGACTGGCGAGCAGGCAGAGTTCTGAGAGGGGGTTGAAGCCTTCCGAACCGTCGGCCAGTCGACCGCCCAGTACCATGCTTTGCCCGTTGTCGCCCTGCTGAACGCCAACATAGAGGTCGCTGTCCTTATTGAAGGAGAGGAAGAAATCTTCCAAAAGCTCAAGTGCGGACTCTTTGGTGTAAACGCCGGCGTCCATGTCGTGCTTGAAATAGGGGTACATATACTGATCAAAGCGCCCAACGGTGTTGTGGTAGTCGCCCTCAAGCCAAAGGGCAAAATGGAGGATGCGGAAGAACTGGAGCGCTTCGCGGAAGTTGCGTGCCCCGTAGCGCGGGACTTGGGCAAAGACGGAAACAAGATCATCCCGACCCATGCGCTTTGCCTCGTCGCGATAGCGGTCGCAAAGCCCGATGATGGCGTCGATCATGCGCACCTGCGCGGGTGTGGCGTCCTTTCGGCGGGCGAGAAGACCGACCGAGATCGTTTTTTCGTAGTCGGGGGAGAGGTTGGAGACATAGCCGAGCTCGTGGACGTAGTGATCCTTTCGGATCATCTTCCATTCGTCCTCGGTCAGCACATCGGGCAGTTTGCGCAACGTGCGGCGCAGGGTGATCTGCTCCAGCGGATGGATCGCCGGCGTTTCTTTGGCGCAAGCCGCCTCAAACCGACGCACCATCCGTTCCTCGGGGGAGAGCCCCGCGGCGGCGTACTGCTCCGCCAAATCTTCCTTCCAGTCGAATCGCAATCCGCGGTGGACGCGGTCAAGGATATAATATTGATACAGCTCTGAATTCATGGTTGTTCTCCTTTGTAAAACAAGATTTTCACCGTGGATGGCAGGTGAAAACCAGTCGCATACATTATCGTTAATGCCACGCCTTACCATTATAATAGCACAGCGGCGTTTTTTTGTCAAGGGGTTTCCCGAATTTTGTTCAGAAAAACCGATTTTCGACGATTGATTGCCGGAAAAGTTCAAATCATTGCCGATCCGCGACCGGCGGCGCGGTGGTTTCGCGCAGGAAAAGGCGCGTTGGCACGATGATATGTTGCTTTTCGGGGTTTTGTTCCTTGCCTGTGATGCGCGAATAGAGAAGTTCCGAGGCGATGCGGGCGATGTTCTTTTTGGAGACACTCACCGAGGAAAGCCCGATGGGAAGCGGGTAATCCGAGCAGATGTTGTCAAAGCCCATTACCGAAAGGTCCTCGGGAACGCGGCGACCAACGGCGATTGCCTCGCGGATGATCGAATAGGCGAGAATGTCGTTGAAAGCGAGGACAGCCGAGCAATCGGGGCGTGATGCGAAGAAGCTACGAATGGCGTCGCGGTTTTCCTCCTCGGTGAGGGTCAGGTGCAGGATCAGGTCGTCCTCAACGCCGATACCCGCCTCGGAGAGTGCTTGGCAATAACCGTTAAAACGTTCGCGGTCGGAGGAGATATGCTCGTTCACGCGCACGCAGCAGATCTTCCGGTGTCCGAGGGAGAGCAGGTGTTCGGTGGCGATGCGGGCGCCTTCGGTGTCGTCGCAGATGACATAGTCGGTGTTGATCGGTTCGTCAAACCGGCGACCGATGAGGATGAACGGAATGGTCGATTTTTCGAGCAGGCGAATGCTCTCGGTCTCAGTCTGCGTCGGGCAGAGGATCACGCCGTCAACGTTTTGCCCGATGGAGAGGCGGACTGCGTTGATCTCGTCAATGGCGCGTTCGCGCGTGTTCATGAAGAACGGGGTCATGCCGATGTCGCTGAAATAGCGCTCGATCTCGCGGAACATAATGGTGAAATGCGGGTTGCCGATGTCGGGCAGGATGACCGACAGGATGCGGCTTTTGCCGGATTTGATGCTTCCCGCGGGGATGTTGGGGATGTAGTCGAGCTTTTTTGCCACCTCACGGATGTAGTGTTTGGTGTCCTCGGCAATGTCCGGCTCGTCGCGGAGCGCGTGCGAGATGGTATTGATAGAAAATCCCGTGGCTTGCGCAATGTCCTTTAGCCTTGTTTTCATAAAAGTTCTCCCCTGGTGAAATGGAATTCTACATCTATTTTACCATATTCTTCTCCAAAATGCAATCCCCTATGGCAAAAAAGAACGAAAAACGCCGAAAACAGACTTGAAAACCCCGGAATTTGACTTGACAAACGATGCCCTGCGTGGTATAGTGATAGGGAAATGAAACGTTTGGAAAGAACGATGCAAGGCATCCGTCCTGACACGCTCAAGTTTGCCTGAATGTTGAAGAATCTGCGATTCGGAGGAGACAAAACCATGAAAAAACAGTTTATCTGCGCTGGGGAGGCGCTATGCGATTTTGGAACGCCCGTTCCCGCGCCGTATTTGCGCCGCGTGTTCACGCTCGATACGCTTCCCCAAAAGGCGACCTTGCGTGTTTGCGGCTTGGGTTTCTATTGCCTGTTTCTCAACGGTGAGGAGATCACGCGCGGGCGGCTTTCCCCCGCCATCAGCAACCCGGACGATTTTTGTTATTACGATTCCTACGAGGTTGCCGATTGCTTACGGGCGGGAGAGAATGCCATCGGTATTCTGCTCGGCAACGGCTTAATGAACGGCTGGGGCGGTAGCATTTGGAATTATGACAAGGCTGCGTGGAGAGCGTCTCCCCGTGTTGCGCTGGAGCTCGTTGCCGACGGCGAGACCCTTCTGGAAGCGGACGAGCAGTTCCGCACGCATCCCTCGCCGATCCGCGAGGACGATCTGCGTATGGGCGAGGTTTATGATGCACGGGAAGAAGCGAACGGATGGTGCACGACCGGGTTTGATGACGCGGGTTGGTCGCCTGCCCTGTCCGCCGCCGCGCCGCGTGGCGTTCTGCGCGAATATCCCGCCTCTCCTGTGCGGGTCGTCCGCGAGCACGCCCCTGTGGCGGTCACGCCGACCGCAAACGGCTTTCTTTATGATTTCGGAATCAACACCGCCGCCATCTTCCGCCTGCGCCTGAAAAACGCCACGCGCGGGCAGACAGTCACCCTGCGCCTCGGCGAGGAAAAGTGTGCGGACGGGGAACTTTCACGTCGTAGCGTCAACTTCGGAGGAGAGCGCCATGCCGATTTCAACGACCGCGTCCAACGGGACACCTACATCGCGCGGGGCGACGCCGAGGAGGTTTGGGAGCCATCATTTACCTACCATGGCTACCGATTTGCTGAAGTATTGGGCTTGCGCCCCGAACAGGCGACGGACGACCTGCTCACCATGCTTGAGGAACACAGCGACATCCCGGACATCGGCGGTTTCCGCTGTTCGGACGAATATGTAAACCGCCTGACGGAGATGGTGCACAACTCCGATCTTTCCAATTTTGTCTATTTTCCAACCGATTGTCCCCACCGCGAAAAGAACGGCTGGACGGGCGACGCCGCCCTCTCCGCCGAGCGGATGCTGACCTTCTACGACTGCGCCCCCCACCTGCGTGAGTGGCTTTTCTCGGTACGCGCCGCGCAAAACGCCGAGGGAGCGCTCCCCGGCATCGTCCCAACCGGCGGTTGGGGCTTCGCGTGGGGGAACGGTCCCGCATGGGATCGCGCTCTGTTCCAAACGGTTTGGTTCCTCTACCGCAACACAGGAGACGCAATCGTGATCGAAGAGAACGCCGACGCGATGGTAAAGTATCTCCGCTACATTGGGGGGCGGCGGAGCGATGACGGAACGGTTGCCGTCGGCTTGGGTGACTGGGCGCCTGTCGGGAATAGCGCAAGTCACTATGAAACGCCGCTGGTGCTGACCGACAGTATTATGGT
>CAKJZF010000067.1 GCA_918290775.1 Clostridiales bacterium
CCCGCCCCCTCTCAAGGTCTTTCCTCCCATCCCTACCTCCCTGCCCGGGAAGCGTTGAGGATGGCGATAACGGCGACGCCGACGTCGGCGAAGGCTGCCGCCCACATATTGGGGACGAACACGTTCAGAATCAGGAACGCGATTTTAACGGCGAGGGCGAAGACGATGTTCTCCAAGACGATGCGGCGGGTGCGGCGGGCGATGCGGAGCAGACGGGGGAGAGCAGACGGTTGATCGTCCATCAGAACCACGTCGGCGGCTTCGATCGCCGCGTCGGAACCAAAGGCGCCCATCGCGACGCCGACGTCGGCACGGGCGAGAACGGGGGCGTCGTTGGTTCCGTCGCCGACGAACACCAACGTCCCGCGCTTGTCGGAGAGCAGTTCTTCAACGGCTTCCACCTTCGCCGCGGGTAAAAGCTCGGCGCGATAGTCGGTCAGCCCAAGTTCGGAGGCAACCGACGAGGCAGCCGCGGTGCGATCCCCCGTCAGCATCACCAGCCGGCGAACACCGGCGGAGCGGAGATCACGCATCGCCGCGGCGGAATCGGGCTTGCAGACATCCGAAATCAACACAGAACCGGCAAAAACACCGTTCAAAGCAACGTAAACAACCGTTCCGAACGGTTCGGCGGCGGGGGCGGGAATCGAAACGTTGCTCGAGGCGAGCAACCGGGCGTTGCCGACCAGGATCGGCTGACCGTCGACAAGGGCGCAAATCCCCTGCCCCGCGCGTTCCTCCACGTCGCGGACATCCACCGCGTCGGCGGCTGTCCCTGCCGCCGCGCAGAGAGAGCGGGCGATGGGATGGTTGGAGTTGCGCTCCGCCGCGGCGGCAAGGGCAAGCAGACGCTCGGGCGACCAATCCCCGGCGGGATGAACCGAGGAAACGCGGAAGGAACCTTCGGTCAGCGTCCCGGTCTTGTCAAACGCAACCGTGTCAACCGAGGCAAGCGCCTCGAGGTAGTTCGCGCCCTTGATCAGGATCCCCTGCGAGGACGCCGAGCCGATGCCCGCAAAATAGGTCAGCGGAACCGAAATCACCAGTGCGCACGGGCAGGAAACCACCAAAAAGATCAGCGCGGAATAGATCCAGCGGGTCTCTCGCGTGATCAAGGTCGGGATCAGCGCAAGCAACAGCGCGGCAACCACAACAACCGGCGTGTAAACGCGGGCAAATTTGGTCACCGCGTTCTCGGCGCGGGATTTGACGGTTGACGAATGCTCCACAAGCTCCAGAATTTTGGAAACCGTCGATTCGCCGAACGGCTTCGTCACGCGGACGCGAAGAAGCCCCGCGCCGTTGACGCACCCGCTGATGACCTCGTCGCCGACGGTGACGTCTCGCGGAGCCGATTCCCCGGTCAGCGAAACCGTGTTGATCCCCGAGGACCCTTCCACGACAACGCCGTCCAAGGCGATCTTCTCGCCCGGGCGAATCACAATCACCTCGCCGACCGTCACCTCGTCCGGCAAAACGGTCACTTCGCCGCCGTCGCGCTCCACGCGGGCTTCCTCCGGGCAAATGTCCATCAGCTCGGCGATCGAGCGGCGGCTGCGCCCCACCGCAATGCTCTGAAACAGTTCGCCGACTTGGTAAAACAGCATCACGAACACCGCTTCCGGATATTCGCGGATCACCATCGCGCCAACGGTCGCAACCGTCATCAGAAAGTTTTCGTCCAGCAACTGCCCGTGAACCACGCCCAGCACCGACTTGCGCAGAACATCATAGCCCACCAGCAGATACGGGATCAGAAAAAGCGGCAGACGGATGTAGATTTCGTCGGGCAGAACATGGGTCAGACAAAGAATTTCAATCAGAAGCAAAAGCGCACCCGAAACCAAAATGCGGATCAGGTTGCGGCGCTGTTTCCCGGTCAGACGCATCATAGCCTCACATCTTGACGCGGCAGTCCGCGTCCACGCGGCGAATGGCGTCCGCCGCCGCTTTCAGGATATCGTCAAACCGGGCGTCGTCGGCGTCGAGGATGAGCTTTTGCGCGAGAAAACTGACAGTCACGTCGTTGACACCGTCAATCTTCCGAATGTTCTTCTCCATTTTCGCGGCGCAGTTGGCGCAGTCAAGGTCGATCAGGGTGTAGGACTTTTTCATGGTTCGGGTTCTCCTTTTTCTCCGATGAATTTCTGCAGGGTGGGATCCGGTCACTCGCTGATATGCTCCATGCCCTGCCCGAGGATGGTGTGGACATGGTCGTCGGCGAGCGAATAAAGCACACTCTTCCCGCTCTTGCGGTACTTGACCAGGCGGGATTGCTTCAGCACGCGAAGCTGATGCGAGATCGCTGAAACGGTCATGCCGAGCAGCTCGGCAATGTCGCAAACGCAAAGCTCCGCGTCAAACAGGACGTACAGAATGCGCAGGCGGGTGCTGTCGCCGAAAATTTTATAGAGGTCGGCGAGGGCAAACAGCGTGTCGTCGTCCGGCAGCTCGCGCATGGCGTGCGCAATCTGTTCGGGGTGCAGTTCCACCGCTTCGCAACATGGCAAATCGTTCATTCTCTCCAGTCTCCTTCCCGAATGTCCGGCGCGGATCTTTTTCGAACACTTGAACAGTTGTTCAAGTGTTTACAAGGACAGTATATCACATACAGGCACGTTTGTCAAGCGGATTTTGAAATTTTTTCGAAAACAACCGAACTTGACTGTTTTTTTTGCGTCTTTTTGCTCAGATCACAGCTTTCGGATGAACATTTGCCCATTTCTGCGCCATTCTTGACAGACGCAGGAGCGTATTCTATAATATAAGTGAAAAAAGCGCGGCTTCGAAAAGCCAAATCAAACAACAATCCAAGAAAAAGGAGACTTGAAATGTACGACGTAGCAGTCATCGGCGCCGGTGTGATCGGCGGAATGATCGCCAGAAAACTCGCGGCATACAACCTCGGCATCGTTGTGATCGAAAAGAAACACGACGTTGCAACAGGCGCGACCGCGGCAAACTCCGCCATCGTCCACGCGGGTTTTGACGCAAAAGAAGGCTCGCTCAAGGCAAAACTCAACGTCAAAGGCTCGGAAATGATGGCAAAGGTCTGCGAGGAGCTGGGCGTGAAATACCGCAACAACGGCTCGCTCGTCATCGGCTTCGGCGAAGAGGACGAGGCAACCCTGAAAACCCTTTATGAAAGAGGCGTGAAGAACGGCGTTAAAAACCTCAAGCTGCTTTCCGCCGCCGAGCTTCAGGCGCTCGAACCGAACATTTCGAAAAACGCCACCTGTGCACTCCACGCGCCGACGGGCAGCATCGTTTGCCCCTATGAGCTGACCTTCGCCGCCATCGGAAACGCGATGGACAACGGCGCGGAGCTGATGCTCGACAGCGAGGTCACCGCCATCCGCGAGGAGAACGGACACTATGTCATCACCGCGGGCAACGCCACCGTGGAAGCCTGCTACATCGTCAACGCCGCGGGACTTTACACCGACACGATCGCCGGCATGGTCGGCGACAAGTCCTTCACCGTTCATCCCCGCCGCGGCGAATACGTCCTGCTCGACAAGGAGATGGGTACGCTCGTCTCCCACACCATCTTCCGCACCCCCAGCAAAATGGGCAAAGGTATCCTCGTCTCCCCCACCGTGGACGGTAACCTGCTCACCGGTCCGACCTCGGTTGACATGGAGGACAAGGAGGATAAGTCCACCACGCCGGAGGGACTCGGCCGCGTGATGAAAGAGGCGGGCGAGAATGTGGAAGGCATCCGCTTCGGCGCAACCATCACCAGCTTCTGCGGTCTCCGCGCCGTCGGAAGCACGGGCGATTTCATCATCAACATCCCCCGGCATGGCTTTGTCAACGTTGCGGGCATCGAATCTCCCGGACTTTCCTCCGCCCCCGCCATCGCCGAGTACGTCGCCGACCTGCTCGCGGGCGACGGGCTGAAGCTCGAACCGAAAGCCGGCTACAACCCCCGCCGCGAAGCGATGCACGCCTTCCGCGAGATGAGCATGGACGAGAAGAACGCCGTCATCGCGAAGGATCCCGCCTACGGGCGCGTGATCTGCCGCTGCGAAACGGTGACCGAGGGTGAAATCCTGCACGCGATCCGCACCAATCCCAAACCCCGTGACCTCGACGGCGTCAAGCGCCGCACCCGCGCACAGATGGGTCGCTGCCAGGGCGGCTTCTGCTCGCCTTACATTGTGGAAATGCTCGCGAAGGAAATGAACGTCCCCTACGAGGCGGTCACCAAATTCGGCGGCAATTCGGTCGTCAATTTCGGCAGAACGAAGGAGGAGATCTGAGATGAAGAATATTGATTTGGTCATCATTGGCGGCGGTCCCGCCGGCATGAGCGCCGCCGTCGCGGCTTACGACGCGGGCGTTCGCGATCTGCTCATCCTCGAGCGCGACAGCCATCTCGGCGGTATCCTTCAGCAGTGCATCCACAACGGGTTCGGTCTCCATCGCTTCGGCGAGGAGCTGACCGGCCCCGAATATGCCTACCGCTATGAGGCGATGGTGAAGGAGCGCGGCATTCCCGCCAAGCTCAACACCATGGTGCTGGACATCTCCCCCGAAAAGGTCATTACCGCCACCAACACCGAAGAGGGCGTTTTCCAGCTCCGCGCGAAAGCGATCATCCTCGCCATGGGCTGCCGCGAACGCTCCAAGGGTGCGCTCAACATTGCAGGGACGCGCCCCGCCGGAATCTACAGCGCCGGAACCGCGCAAAAATTCGTCAACATGAAGGGCTATATGCCCGGTAAGGACGTTGTGATCCTCGGTTCGGGCGACATCGGACTGATCATGGCGCGCCGCATGACTCTGGAAGGCGCAAAGGTTCACGCCGTTTGTGAGCTGATGCCCTATTCCGGCGGTCTCGCCCGCAACATTGAACAGTGCCTGCACGATTTCGGGATCCCGCTCAAACTCTCCCACACGGTCGTGGAAATCCACGGCAAAGAACGCGTCACCGGTGTGACCATCGCCAAGGTGGATGAGCGCCGCCGCCCCATTCCCGAAACGCGCGAGTATATCCCCTGCGATACGCTGCTCCTCTCGGTTGGTCTGATCCCCGAAAACGAGCTTTCCAAAACCGCAAAGGTTCCGCTTGACCGCGTGACCAACGGCGCGGTGGTCGATCAGGATCGCCAGACCGAGATCCCGGGCGTGTTCGCCTGCGGCAACGTCCTGCACGTGCATGACCTCGTGGACTTCGTTTCCGAGGAGGCGGACATCGCCGGTAAGAGCGCCGCGGACTACGTCAAGGGGCTTGACGCCGACGCCGTGAACGTCGCGCTTCACACCGACGGGAAGGTTCGCTACACCGTTCCCCAGCGCATCACCAAGAAAAAGGACGTGACCGTATTCTTCCGCGTTTCGGATGTATTCCGTAACGTGACCGTGAAGGTGACGGACAACGCCGGGAACGTGGTCTACTCGCGCAAAAAGCTCAAGGTCGCCCCCGGCGAGATGGAAAGCATCACGCTCAAGCCCGACGCGTTTGCGGACGCGACCGATCTCTACTTTGAATTGGAGGGTTAAACCATGATCCGCGAATTGACTTGTATCGTTTGCCCCCGCGGCTGTCAGCTCAAAGCCGAGCTGGACGGCAACGGAAATGTTCTCAACGTGGAAGGCTTTACCTGCCCCCGCGGCAAGCAATATGCCATTGACGAATGCACCCACCCGATGCGCACCATCACCTCCACCGTTCGCGCCGCAAACGGCGAACCCGTCCCCGTGAAAACCAATCGCACCGTTCCCAAAGAGCTGATGTTCGACTGCATGAAGCAGATCAACCAAGCCACCGTCGCCGTCCCCGCCCATATCGGAGACGTCGTCATCGCAAACATCCTCGGTACGGGAGCCGACGTTGTCGTAACGGCTAATCTGGAATAAAGATAGAAAGACCGCGAGGGGGAGGGAACCTTTTTGAAAAAAGGTTCCCTCCCCCTCGCGCTCCCTCTCCTTCTCAAAACTTCTCAAAAGAAAACATCATAACGCTCTTATTTTTGAGCATCGGGTCCACTTAAAAACCCTCTTTTGATTTGCTCTTTTTGGAGGGGTGGGGGAGAGTTTGAGAGGGGGTAGGGGGGCC
>CAKJZF010000068.1 GCA_918290775.1 Clostridiales bacterium
ATCCATAAATATTTTTTGTTGATTTCGCAGATTTTTGGTTAAAATAGAAAATTCCCTTTACAAGAGATTCAGAATGTGATATAATAAATTTGTTAGGCCTTTGAAAAAATAATCGATTTGGCTTCCAAAGAAAAAAACGTCAGTGCATCTGTCAATCATAGCAGATACACTGACGGCTTTTTTAGATTAAATTTATCCGATTTTCTCTTTTTCCACCAAATGGCGCCCCATGATCACGCCCATGACCGACGCCATCATCAGTCCGCGCGTCCATCCGCTGGAGTCGCCGAGGCAATGAAGCCCCTTGATGTTGGTGTTCAGATGTTCGTCCATCTTCACCCGGTTGCTGTAGAATTTCAGCTCGGGTGAATAGAGCAAAGTTTCATAGGAAGCAAAGCCAGGAACCACCTGATCCATGGCTTGGATGAAGTTGATGATGTTGGTCATTGCGCGGTACGGCATGGCGGCTGTGATGTCGCCCGGGACCGCGTCCGGGAGCGTTGGACGGACATTGGATTGCGCCAGTTCCTTTTCCCAAGTGCGCTTGCCGTCGAGGATGTCCCCAAACCGCTGAACGAGGATGTGCCCTGCTCCAAGCATATTCGTCAGCTCTCCAACCTTTTGCGCGTATTCGATCGGCTGATTGAAGGGCACCGAAAAGTTATGCGAGCAGAGAATGGCAAGGTTGGTGTTGTCGGATTTGGTGTCCTTGAACGAATGCCCGTTAACGACGGCAAGATCGTTGTCGTAATTTTCTTGGCTGACAAATCCGCCCGGATTTTGACAGAAGGTGCGCACCTTATTCTTGAACGGCGCCGGATAGCCGATGAGCTTGGATTCATACAGCACCTGATTGACCTTTTCCATGATCTCGTTGCGCACCTCAACGCGCACGCCGATGTCAACCGTTCCCGGCAGATGCGCGATGTTATGCTCCGCACAGAGCTTTTCCAGCCAATCCGCGCCGCGCCGTCCCGTTGCGATGACGGTATGCTCCGCGCGGATTTCTTCGGTCACGTCTCCGTGCGTCACGGTGACGCCGAGGCATTGCTCGCCGTCTAAAATCAGATTGTTACATTCATAGCCGAAATAAAGTTCCACTCCATGGTCGGTCAGGTAATGCTCGATGTCGCCGTAGAGTTTGTGGGCTCGCTCGGTTCCGATATGACGGATCGGGCAATCAACCAGTTTCAATCCCGCCATGATTGCGCGTTTGCGGATCTCCTTGACCTCGTCGGTGTTGTCCTTACCCTCCACATGGGTGTCGGCTCCGAATTCGAGATAGATCCCGTCGGTATAGTCCGTCACGCTCTGCACAAGATCGGTCCCTAGCAGTTGCGGAAGGTCTCCCCCAACCTCGCAGGAGAGCGAGAGCTTGCCGTCCGAAAACGCGCCCGCGCCGGAAAAACCGGTTGTGATATGACAGAACGGCTTGCAATTCATGCAATGTCCCGTTTTCGCCTTCGGGCAACGCCGCTTTTCCACCGGTTGCCCTTTTTCCACAATCACAATTTTCTTTTTGCTTCCTTTGCGAAGCATTTCCAAAGCGGTGAAGATCCCCGCGGGTCCCGCACCGACGATGACAATATCCGTTTTCATGTCCATTTCCTTCCTTCCGATTCCGTATAAATGCCGGAGTACAAAGCAGGGGTACTCCGGCATTCACGCTTGCTATAGCTGAAGCGGATCGAACGCAACCGCTTTAGCTATCTCGTTCCGATCAAAACTCCGCGTTTCCCACCGTGCGGGGGTACGGAATGACGTCACGGATGTTGGAGACACCCGTCAGATACATGATGATCCGCTCAAATCCGAGCCCGAATCCGGCGTGCTTGGTTCCGCCGTAGCGGCGCAGGTTGAGATACCACCAATAATCTTCTTGCTTCAAGCCGCATTCCGCCATGCGCGAGAGAAGCACGTCGATGCGCTCTTCCCTTTGGCTTCCGCCGATGATTTCCCCGACGCCCGGAACCAAAAGATCCATCGCGGCAACGGTTTTGTTATCATCGTTGATCCGCATATAAAAGGCTTTGATTTCCTTCGGGTAGTCTACAAGGAACACCGGCTTGCCGTAGATCTGTTCGGTAAGATAACGCTCATGCTCGGTCTGAAGATCGCATCCCCATTCCACGGGATATTTGAAGTTTGCCCCGCTCTTTTTCAAGAGGTCAATCGCCTCGGTATAGGTCACCTTTTGGTAGTCGCTCTCTGCGAGCTTGGTCAGGCGGTCGAGAAGCGTTTTGTCAACAAAGCTGTTGAAAAACTCGACTTCCTGCCGGCAATTTTCGAGAATATGACGGATGATATATTTGATCATATCCCACGCCAGTGCCATATCGTCCTCGAGGTCGGCAAACGCGATCTCCGGCTCGATCATCCAAAATTCGGCGGCGTGTCTCGCTGTGTTGGAGTTTTCCGCGCGGAAGGTGGGGCCGAAGGTGTAGATATTGCCGAACGCCATGGCATAAGTCTCGCCTTCCAACTGTCCGGAAACAGTCAGGTTGGTGCTCTTTCCGAAAAAGTCCTGCGACCAGTCGACGCTGCCGTCCGGAAGGCGCGGCGGATTTGCCGGGTCAATGGTGGTCACTCGGAACATCTCGCCCGCCCCTTCGGCGTCGGATCCCGTGATCAGCGGTGTGTGCACATAGACAAACCCGCGGTCATGGAAGAACGAATGGATGGCATATGCCGTCTCGCTCCGAACGCGGAACACGGCGGAAAACAGGTTGGTACGCGGGCGCAGATATGCCTGCTCGCGCAAAAACTCAACGCTATGACGCTTGGGCTGAAGCGGATAATCCGGCGTGGACGGTCCCTCCACGGTGATTTCGCTCGCCTTGACTTCAAACGGCTGCTTGGCATCGGGAGTCAGCACAACAGTCCCGCGCACGATCACAGCCGAACCGACATTGAGCTTCGCGATTTCGTCATAATTGGCGATTTTCTCCCGTTCAAACACGATCTGCACAGATTTGAAACAGCTTCCGTCATTCAGGTCAATGAATCCGAACGCTTTGCTGTCACGGATATTTCGCGCCCAACCGCCCAATGTGATTTCGATTCCGTCAAAGGATGCGTGGTTTTCAAAAAGATGTTTGTTCAGTTCTCTTTTCATTGCATCTGTCTCCTTTCCGATGCTTGTTTTCGGGTAATTTGCCCATCCTCTTTATTGTACAACTTTTTTCCTTTTTTGTCAATGGTTTTTTTTATTTTCGCCCTTAAAAAGAGAAAGACCGCTGCAAACGGTCTTTCGTTTGTGTTTTCTGTCAAAGCAGCGTAACGCCATGCTGTCTGCAAACGGAAAGTTCTTCTTCCGTCCAGTAGGACGACTGCACCTCGCCGATATGTGCTTTTCTCAAGAAGAACATACACATTCTCGACTGCCCGATGCCGCCCCCCACCGTGTAAGGCAATTCCCCGTTGAGAAGCGCCCGATGGAACGGAAGGTTCGCCCGCTCCTCGCACCCGCGAACCGCAAGCTGACGGCGCAGAGCGTTCTCATCGACCCGGATTCCCATCGAGGAAAGCTCCAGCGCAATGTCAAGCACGGGATAATAGACGATGATGTCTCCGTTGAGCGTCCAGTCATCATAGTCGGGGGCTCTGCCGTCATGGATGGCACCGCTGTGCAACGTGCCTCCGATCTGCTCGAGGAAGATCGCGCCGTACTGCTTTGCGGCGAGATATTCGCGCTCCTTCGGCGTTTTTTCGGGGTAACGATCCTCTAACTCCTGCGTGGTAATAAAGGTGATCGCTTCCGGCAGAAGCTTATCAATGAAGGAATACTCGTTGACGATGTAATTTTCGGTATGCCGCAAAGCTGCCCAAATACACCGAACGGTGTCCCGCAGGGTTTTCTCGTTGCGCTCCTCGCGGCGGATGATCTTTTCCCAGTCCCATTGATCCACAAACATGGAATGGAGATTATCCGTATCCTCGTCGCGCCGGATGGCGTTCATATCGGTGTAAAGACCTTCTCCGACTTCAAATCCGTACTGCCCGAGCGCATACCGCTTCCATTTGGCAAGCGAATGGACGATTTCCAGCTCGGTTCCGTCGCGCAGGTCAAACCCGACCGGACGCTCCACGCCGTTGAGATCGTCATTCAATCCGCTCTCCGGATGGACAAACAGCGGCGCGGAAACGCGCGTCAGGTTGAGTTGGGTTGCAAGGTCACGCTCAAAAAAATCCTTGACCTTTTTGATGGCATATTCGGTTTGCCGAAGGGTCAAAAATGAATGATACCCCTCGGGAATGATGGCTTTCGGCATAGATATTCCCCTTTTGTTTTATGTTTTTTTCGTTCTCTTTTCCAAAAAGAACTGACGGATCGGCGCAAGGCATTCCTCCGCAAGGATTCCCGAGGTGACCTTGGGACGGGATTCGAGCGGCAACGCAGAAAGATCGAGCAGACTTCCGTAGGCTCCCGCTCTCGGGTCTTTTGCCCCGAACACAACGCGCCCGATCCGCGCCGCGGCGATCGCTCCCGCGCACATGGGGCAAGGCTCCAAGGTCACATACAGTGTGCAATCGGTCAGCCGCCGGCTTCCGCGCTTTCGGCAAGCCTCGCCGATGGCGAGCAATTCCGCATGGGCAACAGCGCTTTGGTCGGCTTGGGTACGATTGGAAGCCTTGGCAACCGGGTTCCCGTCCGCATCCACGATGACCGCGCCGATCGGAATCTCTCCGTTGCTCCCGGCGGTCTCCGCTTCCTTCAGTGCGGCACGCATCCACGCTCTGTCATCCATGGTAGAACACCGCGCTTCCGATCAGAAACAAAATCTGAACCGTTGTCAAGACAAGAAAAGCGATCATCGGAGCGTTGAGAAACCGCCGGACAGCCTGCTTCGGCGTGACGCGGCAAACGGCGTATGCGTCGTCTGCAGGAACCGATTTTTCGAAGATCCCGTCCCGAAACGTCTGTTTTTTCGGCGCAAACCGAACAATCAGGATCACCGCAGAAATGATGCCGAGCATCAAAAGGGTTGCCTCGAAAACAGCACCCGCGACGGCAGAAATCCGCTCGTCGAATCCCTGCAAAAGTGTTGACTCAAACGTGGAGAGAAAATTGTTGACCAGGTGCAGAAAGATGCAATTCCATATGCTCCCAGTGCGCTCATAGACAAGACCGAGTACCAAACCCGCTCCGAACGCATAGAAGATCTGCTCTGCATTTTGATGCATTAGCCCGAATAACAGTGCGCTGATGAAGATCGCGGTTCCCCGCCCGAACGGGAGACAATTGGTCAGAATTGCCCCGCGAAAGAGAAATTCCTCGCAGAAGGCGGGCACAAGGCACATGACCAAAAATTCCAAGACCAACTCATACCACGCGCCCTTCCCGCTGTTTCCCCAAATCACCTCGGAGGAAAACGCTTCATAATGAAAGATGCTGACCATGGAAGCGTTGAGATAAGCAAGCGTCCAAATGGCGGCAACGCCGCCGAACAGGATCAGCGGTAGCCACGGAGACCATTTTGCCTCCGCCCGCATGGGCTGATACCAGTATCCCGATTTCCGAATGAACAATTTGAGGAACGCCACGGGGGTCATAAATGAGACAAGATACCCCGCCGCATAGGTCAGCTGATAGATGACCGTTGCCCGCACCTCGGAGATTTGCAGCCGGTTCAGGACAAATTTCAACCCCGTAACGGCAACGCCGAACAGGTTGAGAAACAGCAAAAAGATCAGAAGCGTGAAGCCGATTGCCCGGAGCGTTTTCCAATAGCGATATTCATTTGCTCCTTCGATTCGCATCAGCGCTTCCCTCCGATCCCCGAATGTGAAACAATTCTAATATATTTTATCATAAAGATCGGGATTTGTAAACCCCGATCTTTATTTTTTTCGGATTAGCTCGAGATCTTTCGGATGGTTTCGAGCACGTAGTCGGCAAACGCCGTACAGGTCGCGCCGCTCCGATCGCCCGTGACGGTAACGCGACATTCTTCCTCGGTGCAGATCCGCATGGCGTGGGCGAGCAAATCCGCCTGTTTTGTGCGGGAGATATGTCGGAGCATCATTTCAACCGCTTTAAAAAGGCTGGACGGGTTGGCGTATTCGCCCAGTCCCTCCTCGATCATGCGCGGTGCGCTTCCGTGGATGGCTTCAAACATTGCGTAACGGTCGCCGATGTTGGCGCTTCCCGCCGTACCGACGCCGCCTTGAATCTGCGCGGCTTCATCGGTGATAATATCGCCGTAAAGATTCGGCAGGAGAAACACCTGAAACCGGTTGCGGATGGCGGGGTTGACCAGATTTGCGGTCATGATGTCGATATACCAATCCTCGGCTTCGATTTCCGGATAGTCCGCGGCAACCTCATGGCAGATTCCGGAAAAATTACCGTCGGTCTTTTTCATGATGTTCGCCTTTGTGACGATGGCAACGCGGGTCTTTCCGTTCTGTCTTGCATACTCAAACGCGGCGCGTGCAATACGGCGTGTTCCGGCATCGGTTGTCACCTTGAAATCCATCGCGAGTTTTCCGGGAATCTCGATGCCCTGACTGCCGAGGACATATTCCCCCTCGGTATTTTCGCGATAAAAAATCCAGTCGATTCCCTCTTCCGGAACCGAAACGGGGCGGACGTTGGCATAGAGATCCAACTCCCGGCGCAAAGCGACGTTTGCGCTTTCCATGGTACCGCCCTTCGGCGTTGTGGTCGGTCCTTTGAGAAGGACATCGCAGGCTTTGATGGCGTCAAGCGTGTCTGCGGGAACGGCTTCTCCGCGTGCCAAACGATTTTCAATCGTCAACCCTTCGATTTCGCGAAGCTCGATCCGCCCCGAAGCGATCTCGTCGGCAAGCAACGCGTTGAGAACCCGTCTTGCCTCCCGCGTCAGAATCGGACCGATTCCGTCGCCTCCGCAAATACCGATCCGAACGGTTGCGAGCTTACTGAAATCCTTTGCCCGCTCGCCGGACTCCATGCGGATCTGCCTTGCCAGTTGCGTTTCAAGCAACGCGCGGAAATGCGCCGTTGCACGGTCAATCTGCTGTTCAAATTGCTGTTCCATCGGTTTTTCCTCTCAATCGGCGGCTTTGGTATATGCGAGCAGTCCGCCCGCTTTCAGAATGTCCTTTTGGCGATCCGTATAGGCACAGGTCAGACGAATGACGGCGCCGTTGGTTTCGTCGTGTAGCGAAATGACTCCGCTGTCCATCCCCGACCAAACGCCGCTCAAGGTCAGGCGGTCTCCCTGCCGGATCCTGTCATAGTCGTCGGGATCGGCAAATGTAAGCGGCATGATTCCCGCGTTGATCAGATTTGCCGCATGAATGCGAGCGAAGCTCTTTGCGATCACGGCACGGACGCCGAGATAGAGCGGAACCAAC
Organism: Clostridiales bacterium; assembly: GCA_918290775.1. GTDB lineage: Bacteria > Bacillota > Clostridia > Oscillospirales > CAG-272 > UMGS1865. Next base: position 7,342 of record CAKJZF010000068.1, read on the forward strand.
GCCGCGTGCTCCCGTGACGACCCCTGTCCGTAATTCGCACCGCCGACAACAATTCCCTCTCCGGCGGCTTTTGCCCGATCGGCAAAGGTTTCGTCACACACCGCGAAGCAGAACCGGGAAAGGTACGGAATGTTGGAGCGGTACGGCAGGATCTTGGCGCCTGCGGGCATGATATGATCGGTTGTGATATTGTCCCCAACCTTCAGGATCAGCTCCGCCGAAAGTGTGTCTCCTTGCGGGCGGCTCTTCGGGAACTCTTTGATGTTCGGACCGCGCAAAATTTCCACACCAGCGGCTTCTTCCGGCTTCGCAGGCGGCAGAATGGCACTGTCATCAACGCGGAAGGAAGTTGGCAGCTTGACCTGCGGAGCGTTGCCCAGCAGGGTCGGGTCAGTGATTTCCCCGGTCAATGCCGCGGCTACCGCGGTCTCGGGAGAAACAAGGTAAACTTTTGCGTCGCGCGTTCCGCTTCTTCCTTCAAAATTGCGATTAAAGGTACGCAGGATGACTCCCGCCGAATTGGGCGAGAAGCCCATGCCGATGCAGGGACCGCACGCGCATTCGAGCACGCGTGCCCCGCTGGCAAGAATATCCGATAGCGCACCGCAGTCGGCAAGCATCGTCAGAACCTGTCGCGACCCCGGAGAAATAGACAGGCTGACGCGCGGATCCACCGTTTTCCCCTTGAGCAGAGCGGCAACCTTGAGCAAATCAAGCAGGGATGAATTGGTGCAGGATCCGATGCAGACCTGATCCACGCGCGTTCCCTTCAGGCTTTCCACCGTAACAACGTTGTCCGGCATATGCGGGCAGGCGATCAACGGCTTCAGCGCGGAGAGGTCAATCTCGATCACGCGGTCATAAACGGCGTCGTCATCCGCCGCAAGCGGAAGGTAGTCGCCCTCCCGCCCTTCGGCGCGCAGAAAATCTCTCGTGATCTCATCCGACGGGAAAATCGAGGTGGTTGCCCCAAGCTCGGTTCCCATGTTGGTGATGGTGGCACGCTCGGGAACCGAAAGACTTTTGATTCCTTCCCCGCCCCATTCGATGATCGAACCGACGCCGCCCTTGACCGACAGGATGCGAAGAATCTCCAAGCTGACGTCCTTCGCCGTAACAAACGGGCGCAAAGCGCCTTTCAATTCCACGCAAATCATCCGCGGCATGGTAATGTAGTATGCACCGCCGCCCATCGCAACCGCAACATCCAGTCCTCCCGCACCGAACGCGAGCATCCCGATGCCGCCGCCTGTCGGTGTGTGGCTGTCCGATCCGATCAGCGTTTTCCCGGGAATGCCGAACCGCTCCAGATGCACCTGATGACAGATGCCGTTGCCGGGGCGGGAAAAATAGATCCCGTGCTTCTTCGCAACCGATTGGATATAGCGATGATCGTCCGCGTTTTCAAATCCGGATTGCAGGGTGTTGTGGTCGATATATGCCACGCTGCGTTCGGTTTTGACGCGGTCGATGCCCATCGCTTCAAACTCCAGATATGCCATGGTTCCCGTTGCGTCCTGCGTCAGAGTCTGATCAATGCGCAGCGCGATCTCCTCCCCGGCAATCATATTGCCCGAAACCAGGTGATTTTTGATGATTTTTTGTGCCAGTGTCAATCCCATGGGTCAGGTTCCTCTTTTCAGAATGTGGTTTGCCGCGTTTGTAATATGTTCGACGGTAAATTGCTCGGCGTGTGCGGCATCATGCGCGGCGATCGCTTCAAAAATGGCGCGATGTTCGCTTGCCGACTGTTTGGCGCGGCTTTGATTTTCGACCGACGCTTTGCGGTATTTCTGCACCTTTTTGTGCAACGGCATCAAGGTGTCATAGAAAACCGAACTCCCGCTGAATCGGTAAATCAGCTGATGGAATTTGCTGTCGTAAATCTTGATGTGATCCGCGTCGTGCCGCGGTACGTAAAATTCCTGCAGCTCCAGCGTCTCGCGAAGTTCCGCCAGTTGTTCCTCGGTGATGTTCTCTGCCGCCATCCGAGACGCAATTCCTTCAATCCGCATCCGAATGTCGAAAATGTCCGCCAAATCCTGCTGCGTGACCCCGAGCACCAAAAAGCCTTTTTGGGTGATCTCAATCAGATGCTCCTGCTCCAAACGGTGCAATGCCTCCCGGATCGGCGTCCGGCTTACGCCGAGGTCGCTGACAAGCATCATTTCCGTGAGCAGTTCTCCTCTTTGATAGTTGCCGGAGAGTATTTCGTTCTCCAACCGTTCAAAGACCTGCTCCGCCAATGAAATCGATTTATGTTCCATCATACCCTCCTATCAGAGACGGCGAAAACGTCCGCCCGAAAGCTGTTCGATTTTTTCCTCAACCTCGCCGGTAGAGAGCGTGGTTTGTCTGCCGTCCTCATATTCTTTGTCGATCCACTCTTTGATCGCCACGACCAAAGGATCATGCTTTTCCACCCGCTCCGATTCGGTTAAGCGGTAATTCTCGTTGATCCAATACGCGATTCCCGCCAACCCGGACGCCTTTCCGAGCATGACCGACGCCGAACGGTTGAGCAGTTTGCGTGTGTCGAAAATATTGTAGATTTCCTCGTCCTTGAGCAATCCGTCGGCATGGATACCCGCTCGGGTGACATTGAAATTTCAGCCGACGAAAGGCGTCATGGGCGGAACCTGATAGCCGATTTCGTTCCGGAAATAGTCGGCAATTTCAGTGATGACGGTGGGATCCATCCCGTCCAACGACCCGCGCATGGACGCATACTCAAACACCATCGCTTCCAAGGGAATATTTCCCGTCCGTTCCCCGATGCCGAGCAAGGAACAGTTGACTCCGGACGCGCCGTAAAGCCATGCGGTGGTTGCGTTGGTGACTGCCTTATAAAAATCGTTATGCCCGTGCCATTCCAGCATTTCGCTGGAAACATCCGAATAATGCTGCAAGCCATAGATGATGCCCGGAACGCTGCGCGGGATCGCGACCTCGGGATACGGAACGCCATACCCCATTGTGTCGCACGCGCGGATCCGCACCGGGATATTTGCCTGCGCGGAGAGCTTCATCAGCTCGTTGACAAACGGAACCACAAACCCATAGAAATCGGCTCGGGTGATGTCCTCCAAATGACAGCGCGGCATTACACCCGCCTCAAAAGCCTCCGAAACGGCGGCAAGATAATGCTCCATGCACTGCCGCCGCGTCATTTTCATTTTCTTGAAAATGTGGTAGTCACTGCAAGAGACAAGGATACCCGTCTCTCGGATTCCGAGATCCCGAACGAGTTTGAAGTCCTCTTTGCTCGCCCGGATCCAAGTCGTGATCTCCGGGAATTTCAGCCCAAGCTCCTGGCATTTGGCAACCGCTTCCCGATCCTTTTTGCTGTAAACGAAAAATTCGGTTTGACGGATGATCCCGTAGGGACCGCCCAGACGCGACATCAATTTGAAAAGATCGACAATCTGCTGGACGGAATACGGCTCGACCGATTGCTGTCCGTCGCGAAACGAGGTATCTGTGATCCAGATGTCCTCGGGCATTCCGATCGGAACGCGACGGTGGTTAAACGCCACGCGCGGAACATCTGTGTAGGGGTAAACATCCCGGTATAGGTTCGGTTCCTCCACGTCCTGCAAAGAATATTTGAAGGTTTCCTGCTCTAACAGGTTTGTTTTTTGTGAAATCTCCAGCATTTGGGATTGCCTCCTTGTATTTATGTATACAATTATACGCGTTTGACTATGCTTTGTCAATATAAAATGCAAAAATAAATATAAAAACTTGCAAAAAAAATGCCTTTTCAGGCGATTGAGCCGTCTGAAAAGGCATTTTTGGAATAGCAACTTGCATATTCAATAGAAATAATCAATAAATCTCTTCACATACAAGAACATTCGATTGCTGAAATACCCGACATTCCGGCGAAGAAAATCCTTCATTTGCGGTCCGGGTGTCGGTTCCGCTTCCAAAATCATGAGAAACGCGCGAACAATCTGTTTCTCTCCGACGCGCTCCAGCGAATTGCAAAGAATACGGATCACGTCCTCCGAAGCGTTTTCCAAATACTCCCAATAAGGAGAATCGGGTTCCTTATCGCCCATATCATAGAGCATCTTATAGGCAACCAGCGGACGGTAGACTCCGCGATGCCCGAAATTGCTTCCCCGCTCCAGCACGTCCCCCGACCACAAAAGCTCCGGTGAATCCGCGATTTGCGCCAGGAAAAACGTCATTCGGTCGATCACGATCTGCGGCGTCAACTCATTGACCGACATATTCTGTTTGGTTCGCCTGTTATAAAGGAAGAAGTTTGGCTCGGTATCGCGGGAGAGCCACCAATAGAGCAGAAACAAACCCGAAAGAACCACGAGCAGAATCCCGCAGATGACCCCAAGCACTTTCTTGTAGCCGTCACCATGTCCTGCAACGACAAACAGAACGATCGCAACGATCAGACAGATCGCCGCGATTGCGATCAGAGCAATGGTCTGCCACTTTTTGCCGCTCATGATTGGTTCCTCTCTTTCTTTGTCATTCCTGCACACGATCATGCAAACGTTTATTGGAATCGTTCAGATGTATCCATTATATCACGAAGCAAAAATGCTTGCTTGCAAGGGCATTTTTGCGAGGTCATAAATATCGCAGGCGGGCGTCAGCCCGCGCAGGGGCGATAGCCCAAAACTTTTTTTTGCAAAAAAAGTTTCTGCGAATATTATATCATAATCCGTTTTCGATTGCAAGCAATTTTTGTGATTTCGACAAATATTTCTTACAGACCCGTCAATATTTCCGCGATGCGTTCAGCAGATTTTCCGTCGCCGAAAATATCGGACGGTCGGTTCATCGCCGCATAAAGCTCGGAATCCGGCTTCAGCAACGCCTGTGCGGCGGCATAGATCCCGTCCTCATGCGTTCCCGAAAGCATCAGGCAACCCGCACGGACGCCCTCCGTCCGTTCTGTGGCATACCGCATGACGATGGTTGGAATCCCGAGCGCCGTGACCTCTTCCTGGATCCCGCCGCTGTCGGTCAAAACGAGCTTGCACCGGGCGAGCAACTGATGAAAGCGAACCGGTCCCGGCGGATCGACAAAGCGAATGCGATCGTGTCCTTCCGCCGGCTCGTATGCCTCCCGCACGCTCGGATTGGTATGTCGCGGGCAAATTGCAATCAGGTTCGGATGTGCTTCAATGATCCGACGAAGCGCGCGAAACATTCCGCGCATGGTTTCTCCGCTGTTTTCCCGCCGATGCGCCGTGAACAGAATCGGGGTCAGTCGCGGTGGCAGATCCCATTCGGCGGTCACGGGCTGCTGCAAGGAACGGTACAGCGCGTCGATGACGGTATTCCCGACCACGAAAATCTTCTTTTCGTCGATGCCTTCCGCCGTCAGGTTTCGCTTGCCGGTCGGGGTTGGTGCAAAATGCAGATCCGCCGCGAGCGAAATGGCTCTGCGGTGGTATTCTTCCGGGAAAGGCGATCGCATCCGATGCGTCCGCAATCCCGCCTCAACGTGCGCCATGCAAACGCCTTCATAGAACGCGGAAAGCGCCGCGGCAAAGGCAGTTGCGGTATCTCCCTGCACGACAACACAATCGGGTTTCGTGCGGCGGATGACCTCGCCTGTTTGCTCCGTCAGTCGGGCGCAAAGAGAGGTCAGGGGCTGTCCTTGTCTCATCACGTCCAAGGTGATCTGCGGGCGAACGCGGAAATCCCGCAATGCCTCCTCCATCAACTCCCGATGCTGACCCGTGGCGCAAACGATCGGTTCCGCTCCGCGCGTCTCCAGCGCGGGGATCAGCGGGCAGAGCTTGATTGCTTCCGGGCGCGTCCCCATTACCAAAAGAATCCGTTTCATCGTATACCTCCGAATCATCGTTGGTATCATTCTACGGATGAACGCCGGTATTTAGAACGCGCGACAGCCTTTTCTCGTCATTTCTTCTGCTGGCGGCACCAGATCTTCATGACAAGCCGATGCGGCAACAGCTTGGTAAAGAACACCTGCACGCGGATCGAGAAGCCGCACACCGAAACGTCCTTTCCCTTTTTCATATCTCGGATTGCCCGGCGAATAACCTGCTCGGGTGTGAAAAATTTGTTATAGTATTGAATGGTGTCATCCACAACGGCACGGTCGAAAAACTCGGTTCTGACCCAGCCCGGGCAAACTGCCATCACGCGGATTTTCCGCTTTTTCAATTCCACGTTCAACGCGCGGCTGAAACTCAAAACAAACGCTTTCGTCGCGCCGTAAACGTTGATATACGGAACCGGTTGGAAGGAAGAAAGCGAATCAAGCTGATAAATCTCCGCACCTTCGTGCATATAAGGAAGCGTGAGATAGGTCATGGCGACATAGGCTTTGTCGTTGAGGTCTATCATGTTCATTATCGCGTCGTAGTCCATCTCTTCAAACGATCCGAATTTTCCGAATCCGCTCGCGTTGACCAAGATCTTGACGTCGGGCTTCTCCGCCTTCAGCAGATCCCGATAGGTATCCATACTCTCGCGATCGGTCAGATCCATCGAAAGGATGCGGATCGGCGTTTCAACAATAGCTGATAGCTCCTCCAACCGCTCCCGTCGACGCGCGATGACCCAAATTTCTTCCAAATCCTCAGTTTTGGAAAGCTGCAGAACAAACTCCCGTCCCATCCCCGAGGATGCGCCTGTGATGACAGCGATCTTCATTTTATGAAAGCTCCTTGTTTTCAGATGATCAGATGAACGGGAATGCCCTGCCGAAACACGGGCTTCACTTCCCCTTCAATCAGCGGCAACAAGTAGGCACAGCACCGGTCGGTTACTTGATTGCCGCGCTCATTGATCCATGAGAGATCCACCGTACGGTTGCGGTTTGCAATCTCCGACGCCGGTATATGCCCGATGCGGATCCGATACGGCTCGTCCGATTCGCGGCAAAAGGTCATCATCTCGCCGGATCCGCCTCGGCAAGCGAATCTGACCGCCGCTTTGCCGATGGCAACCGATTCGCGCAGATCCGTTGCCGACGCCATATGTGCGCCGCAGCGCTGCGGCAAACTCAATTCAATGGAACGCACCTTACACCCGATTGCCTGACGCACGGCATTTTCCAAAACCTTTCCGACGCCTGCCAAATACGTATGACCGAAAACATCTGTCGCTCCGCTCTGTCCGCCTTCGCCGACATAACGTCCGTTTGGAAAGCGAACCCCTTCGGACACTGCGACAACCACGTTTGGATGACGTTTGAGTGCCACCCGCACATCTGAAAGGAACTGATCGGGATCAAACGGACGCTCCGGCAAATAAACAAAATCGGGTTCTGCCCCGCCCGTCAGCCGTCCGAGGGCCGACGCCGCCGTAAGCCACCCGGCGTCCCTTCCCATCAGCTCTACGATGGTGACCGCCGGAACGCGATAGACCGCGCAGTCGCGCAAAATCTCCTGCATGGTCACAGCGATGTATTTCGCCGCGGAACCGAATCCGGGAGAATGATCGGTTACTACCAGATCATTGTCGATGGTTTTCGGAATCCCGATCACGCGCATCTCATAATCCGATGTACGCAGATAATCGGTCAGTTTGGCAACCGTGTCCATAGAATCATTACCGCCGATGTAGAAGAAATAGCGGATTTGATATCGACGAAAAACGGCGATCAGCCGCTCATAGAGGGCGGGGTCGCCGGCAGGCTCCGGCAATCTCATACGGCAGGACCCCAACGCGGCGGCGGGTGTTTGCTCCAACAATCGGAGTTTTTCCGCGGAACCACCGAAAAATACGGATAGATCCACAAAATCTTCCCGTAAAAGTCCTTCTATGCCGTTTCTCATGCCATAGAGCTTTGCGATATTTTGACCGTGATTTTGCAATACACCGCGCACCACACCTGAAAGCGTGGCATTGATTGCCGAGGTGGGACCTCCACTCTGCCCCACAACGGCATTTCCATATAAAGTATTCATTTTCTTCAAGCCTCCGTATTTTTCTACCAGGCAAATATATTTTACCATTTTTTTTACGGCTTGTCAACCGCAAAATGGAATTTTGTACAGGCAAGAAAGCGAGGGGAGCTTCATATATTGAATCATACGACGTAAGGAGGACTGCCTCATGCTTGCTCTGCTCATTTCCCTGCTCGCGCGTGTGACGCATCTGATCCTTGGGATCAACACCCCGCAAAAATATCCCCCTCCGCTTCCAGCCGACGAGGAATACCGTTGCTTTCTCGCGGCGCGGGACGGTGACGAGGATGCCCGCCAACGGCTGATCCTGCACAATCTCCGACTTGTCTCCCACATTGTCCGCAAATATTATTCCACCGCGAAAAACCCCGAAGATCTTGTTTCCATCGGGACGGTCGGGCTTGTGAAAGCGGTGGACAGTTTTCGCGTTGAGAACGGAGCAAAATTCGCTACTTATGCCGCGAAATGCATTCAGAATGAGATTCTGATGTTTTTTCGTGCGCAGAAAAAGCTGACTTCCGAGGTCTCGCTCAATGAAACAATCGACGTTGACCGCGACGGCAATCCGCTGACCTACATTGACGTGATCAGCTGCGAGGACGACATTGCCGATGAAATTGACCGCAAGATCATGACAACAAAAATGCTCGGCTTTGTGAACACCCTGCTCACGGCGCGGGAGCGGCAGATTGTGATCCTTCGATATGGGCTGGGGGACACGGAACCACACGCCCAACGCGAGGTTGCCGCCATGCTCGGCATTTCCCGGTCGTACGTCTCCCGCATCGAAAAGGGCGCCTTGGAAAAGCTACGCCGTGCACTCGAATGAATCATGACCACCGGCAAAGCCGGTGGTCATGTCTCATTCTTGTCGGGTTCAATCGGAAACAGAGATAGCTTTTTTTCGTTGTCACATAGACCGAGAAAGATTTCCTTTGCTTGATGATAGCCCTGCGCTTTCAGTTGCTTTTCCAACCATGCCGCGTCCAAACCCATCCGTTTGAGATTTTCCTCCATGATGCGCCCGTCCATAATGACTTCGGTGTTGATATGAGCGGGTTTCGGTTTCAGTTGCATATCGGCAGGCGTCACGGGGCGTTTGGAACTGACGGGCAGTATGCTCAATTTGCCGTTGTTTTCAAAAACCGCCGTTTGAATATCGTTCAGATCAAAATAACCTTGTTCCCGGCACAAGAGCATAAATTCGCTCAAATCCAAATTTGCCTTTTTCAAGTTTTTTCGGTAAAGCTTACCGCTATCCAGCAGAATCGTTGGCGAACCGTTGATATATTTGCGCGTTTTGGGTAGTTTATGCGTCAAGAAGCTTAAACCGACCCCAACGATCCCGTAAACCGTCATTGCAATGAGCGGTTTTACGGGCTTTTCCAATTCGGTTGCCAGTTCTGCCGCAATGGAACCAATGGTGATTCCCGTGATATAATCGAAAAAATCAAGCTGCGCCACTTGTTTGTGCCCCATCATTTTTGCAATCAGGAACAACGCCGCGACTGACAATAGCGACGTCAAAATCACTTTCAGAAATTCCATCGTCCGATTCCTCCGCTCGCTTTTGGGTCAGTGTTCCACAAAAATGAAAAAACATACCCCCGAAGCAACTGCTCAAATATAAAAAACACATACCGCGGTGTCTTTTCCACGGTATGTGTTTTTGTTATTTCAATAAATTCAAACTTCTCTTCTGCCTTCGAGTGCGCGGAACAAAGTCACCTCGTCCGCATACTCCAAATCCGCGCCGACCGGGACGCCGTATGCCAATCTTGTGACCTTGATTTCAAAGGGCTTGAGCAGTCTGGAAAGATACATTGCCGTCGCCTCCCCTTCCACGGTCGGGTTGGTTGCGACGATGACCTCTTTGACCTCTCCTTCGCTGACGCGTTCTAACAGTTCTTTGATTTTGAGCTGTTCCGGCGTTACGCCGTTCATCGGGGAAATCAGACCGTGCAGAACGTGATAGGTCCCGCGGTATTCCCGTACCTTTTCCATCGCAATCACGGTTTTCGCATCGGTCACCACGCAAATGACCGAGCGATCCCTACCGAGGTCGGAACAGATAGGGCAAACATCTTGATCGGTCAGGTTTTGACAAATCGGGCAAAGGTGAATCTTTTGCTTCGCGTCCACAGCCGCCTGCGCAAACGCGGCGACGTCCTCCTCGCTCCATTCAAGAAGCGAGAAAGCCATTCGCATTGCCGATTTTCTCCCAACGCCCTCCAGCCTGCCGAACTGCTCGGCAAGGCGCTGCAAAGATTCGATATACTCCGCCATAGGATTACATCAGACCCGGGATCGATGGCATTTGCCCCGTGATCTTGCCAAGTTCTTCGCTGTTGGTATCTTCCACGCGCTTGATCGCCTCATTGACCGCGGCAACGAGAATGTCGGAAAGGGTTTCAATGTCGTCCGGATCCACGATCTCCGGCGCAAGATCAATCGAAAGGATCTCTTTTTTGCCGTTGATCTTCACGTTGACGACACCACCGCCCGCGGAGATGTCATATTCTCTCGCGTCCAACTCCTCCTGCTTGGCGGCAACATCTTCCTGCGCTTTCTGCACCTGACGAAGAATCGCCTGCATATTCTGTGGACCTCCGCCCATCCCCTTCGGAATATTCGCTCTCATGTCCCTTCTCCTTTATACTGATGTTATTTCATCAAAATTTGCCGCCTCGATGATCTCATCGAGCGCATTGGTTTCTTTCATTTCGCCGGTCTCAGCTTTCAGATCTTCCGCGGAAACATCCCGCTTCAGAATGGTTGACAATGCGCCAAGCAGATCCTCCTGCCCATGGTCGCGCATCGCCATATTTTTGGCGAAATCGTTTCCGAACCGCAGAATGATCTCGCCGCTTTCTGCTGTGAATGCCTGCGTATTTTTCAGGAATGCCGCTGCCATCGGATTTTTGACCGTGACCCGCTCAACGACCTCCATCCATTGCCGCATGGGGCGAAGTACGCGCTTCCCCGTTCCGGGTTCGATCGGCTTCTGCGGTTCCTTTGTCGATTCGGATTCTGGCTTTGCCGGCATTGGAGTCTCAGGATCCTTTTCGACCTTTTGCTTCGATAAAGTCTGCGGCTGCGATCTTGCGACATTCGGAACCGCGCCTCCCATCGCCACGCGATCTTCCAGCTTCGCAACGCGGGAAAGCAACGCTTCGTTGGAAGAATCAAGTGTTTCATCGCACATCCGCACCAGCGAAAGCTCTGCGACGATCCGTTTGACGGCGTTTGCCTTTTGCATGGAAAAAAGCGCTTCTTCCAACAGCTTGCAATGATAAAGCAGCGTTTCCTTGCGGAATCGCGCCGCCGCCTCGGTGATCTGCCGCGTTTCATGATCGGTCAGATCCAAATAATTCACCGCTCCCGCCGTTGTCTTGACAACGAGCATATCCCGGTATACCGAAATCAGATCCTGCCAAAAAACGGCAATGTCCTTTGAGGACTTCACAATCTCGTCAATCTGCGCAAACAACGCGTCATAATCGGCGTCGGCAATCGCCTTCACCGTTTGCAGCATGGAGTCCCGCCCGGTGACGCCGACCGATTCATTGACCACTTCGGGCGTGATTTCCCGGTTGCTTCCGGCGCAAAGCTCCAGCAGGGAGATCGCGTCTCTCATGCCGCCCTGCGCGAGTTTAGCAAGCATTCTTGCCGCTTCGGGATCCAGCTTGAGTCCTTCCTCTTTGGCAATGTATGTCAGACGTTTCATGAGATTTTCGGTGGAAATTCGCCGAAAATCGAAGCGCTGGCATCGGGAAATGATGGTTGCCGGGAGCTTTTGCAGTTCGGTTGTCGCAAGAATGAACACAACGTGCTCCGGGGGCTCCTCCAGCGTTTTCAGAAGCGCGTTGAACGCGCTTGCCGAGAGCATATGAACCTCGTCGATGATGTAGACGCGATACTTGAGCGCGGACGGCGCATAGGCGACCTCGTCCCGGATGTCGCGGATGTTTTCCACCCCGTTGTTAGACGCGGCGTCCATTTCCAGAATGTCGGTTGCCGCTCCGCTTTCAATCAGACGGCAGGACTCGCACTCGCCGCAGGGGTTCCCGCCACGCGGATGCTCGCAGTTGACAACCTTTGCGAGGATCTTTGCGCAGGTTGTTTTTCCCGTTCCGCGCGAACCGCAGAACAGATAGGCATGGCTGAAAGCTCCGTGCTCCGCCTCATAGCGCAGAACGGACGTGATATGCTCCTGACCGTAAACATCGTCAAAAATCTGCGGTCTCCATTTGCGGTAAAACGCCTGATGCATTTGCTTGTCCCTCCGATCTGCCTGAATAAAAATCCAACGATCCCGCAAGGGCAACCGTTGGATGTCGGCGGCAGCGCCGGACTGCAAAACAAGACCATACACCCCAAGATCGAAATTCGCCTCCGCGCGATCTTCAATTTTCCTGCTCAAAACAGGTTTCCTCGCGGCACATTCGGTTGACCGCTTAATGCTGCTTGGTTCCCCACCTGACATGGTTCACGGTTCCGAATTGCGCAAGACCCATCTCTCAACACAGAGAAAATGACTCATTCGAAGAGGTTCGTTCCTCAAAAGGGGGATCCACCCCTGCTGCAGCGGTTTTCAGGTTCAGGGCTCCGCTAATTCCCCGGCTGGTATGGCCTCGTTTTACAGTCTGACACTGTACGGCTTTATTATAACAGGTTTTCGCCCTTTTTGCAAGTCCTTTTTTGATTTTTCCGAAAAAACTTACTTGACAATCTTCCTCATCGGCGATATAATGATGAAAACAAGTCACAAAGGAGCGCAAGAATGCCTGTTTACCATGAAATTCCATCCGGCTGTAAACGAACGTCCTGGGGCGGTTTTTATGTGAATCGAGGCGATCGCACGATCGAATACAGTCGCTGGAGCGACTATCACGGGAATTCAGCCCCGTTTTTCGAGTCGGACGCGGAATTGATCCATGTCAACTCTGATTTGCAGTCCGGATACAGTCTGCTTTCGGACAAGATCCCCCTGCCGCCGGAGCTATCCGAGGTTCTCTTTCGGATCCGCGATCTGCTGGAGGATCGTCTCCGATTCTATCAGTTTGACTATCCCGCGCGAGGAACGCACATTGATTTTCTTTACGGTGAAGAGGTCTACCACCTGACGCCCCATTCCTTCGGGCTTTACGATCGTTTGCGCGAGAATTGCGAGGAATTTTTTGAGAAACATCAGCGCGAAATCCGCAACCTGCTTGAAGAACGTCTCGGTGTGCAATACAGCCGCTACAACGGCTTTTTGGACTGATCTCCGGTTTTCTTCTTCCTTAAAACATCATGAAAAAATCCCCGCCGAAGCGGGGATTTTTTGAAGATCATCTCTTCGAGAACTGCGGTGCGCGACGCGCAGCCTTGAGTCCGTATTTCTTTCTCTCCTTCATACGAGGGTCGCGAGTCAGGAAGCCTGCCGCTTTGAGCGCGGGCTTATTCTCGGGATCCGCCGCAAGAAGCGCACGGGCAAGACCATGGCGAACAGCGCCTGCCTGACCCGAAATTCCGCCGCCCTTAACGGTGGCGATAATGTCAAACTTGCCTTCTGTGCCGGTGACGCCGAAGGGCTGATTGACGATCAGCTTCAGCGTTTCCAAGCCGAAATAATCATCAATGTCTCTGCCGTTGATGGTGATCGCTCCCGTGCCGGGGACGATGCGGACGCGGGCAATGGATTTCTTTCTTCTGCCGGTGCCGTAGAAATAGGGTTTTGCACTTGTATACATCAGGTTCATCCTTCCTTTCTCTCAATTAAAACTCGTAAGCTTCGGGCTTCTGCGCCTCGTGCTTATGAGCTTCCCCGGCATAGACCTTCAAACGGGTGAATGCCTGCGCGCCAAGGCTGTTTTTGGGGAGCATCCCCTTCACTGCCTGCTCAACCGCGAGCGCGGGGTTTTCCTGCATCAAGGTCTTATACTGAACCTTCTTGAGCCCGCCGATATAACCCGAATGGTGAATCAGGTACTTCTGCTCCGGCTTTTTGCCTGTGAGAACAGCCTTCTCGGCGTTGACGATGATCACGAAGTTTCCGCAGTCAACATGCGGAGTGTATTCCGGCGCGTTCTTTCCGCGCAGAAGATCTGCGGCGGCAACGGCGGTCTTGCCGAGAGGCTTTCCCGCTGCGTCCAGAATGTACCACTTGCGAACCACAGATTCTTTTTTCTGCATAAACGTGGACATTTGAAATTCCTCCAAAATTTAGTGATGACTTTTCATGCTTGCCCATTATAGCATATCTCCCCGCCCTTGTCAAGAGATTTTTTAAATTTTTTTTCGTTATTTTGATTTAGCACCCCCTTTCCTTTCATTTTCTCGCGTTTTTAATTTGTTTTGTCCCGTTTTTCAGTTGTTCGGGTGCGTTTTTTGAAGATCTTATTTCTTTCGGTCAGCTTGATACATTTTTTCTAATTCATGGGATCTTTTATCCTTTTCATGGGATCTTTTATCCTGTTTCATCCACAATCCTTGACAATTTTATAGTTCCATGATAGAATACGGTTGTAAAAATATGTTTCCTGCGAGGAGAATCACCATGCTCTATCATCCCGAAAAAAGTTTCACAAAAACCGAATTTCAGAATCCGCCGAAGGAATATCGCGGAGCTCCGTTTTGGGCCTGGAACTGTGAATTGCACCGCGAGGAGCTTCTCCGCCAAATCGACGAGCTTCACGAAATGGGCTTCGGCGGTTTTCATATGCACGCACGCGCCGGACTTGGAACCGAATATCTCGGTCAGGAATTTTTAGATCTTGTTGCCGCTTGCGCCGAGAAGGCGGAGCAGACCGGTATGCTTGCTTATCTTTACGATGAAGATCGCTGGCCATCGGGTTTTGCGGGAGGCTATGTGACAGCAGATCACCCCGAATATCGCCGTCGCTGGGTGCTATTTGCGCCGGATCACTCGGAAAAAGCCGTTGAAAGGATCGGACGCTATGACATTGAACTGAACGCCGACGGCACGCTCAAAGCCTACCGACTGCTCTCCGACGGAGAACCCGCCGCGCACGACGAATGGTTTGCCGAAATGCTTGTGGAAGAGCCGAAAGGACGCTTTAACGGCGCAACCTATCTTGATATTCTCAACCCAAAAGCGGTTCAAGCATTTCTGCAAGTCACCCATGAAGTGTATAAGGCACGCGTGGGTCAATATTTCGGAAAAACCATTCCCGCAATTTTCACAGACGAACCGCAGTTTTCCATAAAAGAAACACTGCCCTTCTCATTCTCCCGGCGGGCGGTGAAGCTGACATGGACGGACGACCTGCCGAAGACCTATGCCGAGGCTTTTGGCGGCGAGGATCTCGTTGCCCATCTGCCGGAGCTGATTTGGAATCTGCCGGGAGATCAGCCGTCAAAAGTTCGCTGGCATTATCACGATCATGTTGCTGAACGGTTTGCTTCGGCTTTTGCTGATCCGTACGGAGCATGGTGCGAGCAGAACGGCATCCTGCTGACGGGTCACGCCATGATGGAAGATTCGCTGGATTCGCAGACGCGGGCTGTCGGAGAGGCAATGCGCCTTTATCGCGGCATGACGCTTCCCGGCATTGATATGCTCTGCGGAAATCATTACTACGAAACCGCCAAACAATGCCAATCCACCGTTCATCAATACGGGCGCGAGGGTATGATGAGCGAGCTTTACGGCGTTCTCGGTTGGGATCTTGATTTTCGTGGTCACAAACATCACGGTGACTGGCAGGCGGCGCTCGGTGTGACGCTTCGTGTCCCCCATCTCTCCCATGTCTCCATGGCAGGCGAGGCAAAGCGGGATTACCCCCAGACCATTCACTATCAGTCGCCGTGGTACCGCAAATATCCGCTGGTGGAAAACCATTTTGCGCGTGTAAACACCGCCATGACGCGTGGGAAAGCCGTGGTACGCGTTGCCGTTCTTCATCCTTTGGAAAGCTATTGGCTTTATTTCGGCGCAAACGATCGGAACAAACTTTCCGGTGAGCAGATTCAGAGCAACTTCAACAATGTTTCCGAATGGCTTCTGTTCGGCGGAATTGATTTCGATTACATCAGCGAATCGCTCTTCCCCTCCCTGACCGAAAACGGAGGAAACCCGCTTCGCGTCGGCGCAGCATCCTATGATGCCGTGGTCATTCCCGCCTGCCAAACGGTCCGATCGACAACGCTGGATCGTTTGGAAGCCTTTCGCCATGCGGGCGGCAAACTGATCTTTCTCGGAGATGCGCCCGCGTATGTGGATGCTGAAGAAAGCGATCGCGCCGCAAAACTCTGCGCTGAATCGGATCAGATCTCCTTCTCCCGCGCCGCGCTTCTGAACGCCCTTGAACCTCACCGCGATGTGGAATTTCGTCAAAACGGAAACAGAACAGCCGGATTGCTGACCAAAAATCTGATTTATCAACTCCGTGAAGAACCGGGCGCAAAATGGCTATTCATTGCGCATGGAACATTGACCAAAAAGCCCTATCTTCCAACATCGGAACCTGTAATGATCCGTTTGCGCGGATCCTATTGCGTGGATCTTTGCGACACGGTCACCGGTGAAATCAAACCGATGAAAACCGAGATCCGAAACGGCTGGACAGAGCTTTCAACGGTCCTTTGGGAACATGACAGCCTGTTGCTTCGCATGACCCCCTCCGGCGAATCGTACAATCGCTCCGACGAATCGAATCAAAAGCAGCAGATCAAGCTCCGGATTCCTGCACTGGTTCCCTATCGTCTCTCGGAACCAAACGTTCTGATGCTCGACATGGCTGAATATCGGCTTGACGATGGTGAATGGAACCAAAAGGAAGAAATTCTCCGTCTCGATGAGCGATGCAGAGAAAAAATCGGTTATCCACCCAAGGGCGGCGAAGCCATGATGCAGCCTTGGTGTATCCCGGACGACCCGCCAACGCATCGCCTGTCCCTGCGCTTCACCATTCACAGCGAAATCGAAGCGAAACATCTGCTTCTGGCGGTTGAACGTCCGCAAACGGTCACAATCCGATGGAACGGCAAGCCGATTTCCAACAAGCCGGTTGGATATTTTGTTGACAGAGACATCAAAACTGTCGAAATCCCCGAAATTCGGGTCGGCGATAACCTTTTGGAACTGGAATTGCCGTTTGAAAAACGACGCCAGCCTGAATGGTGTTACCTGATCGGTGATTTCGGCGTTCGCGTGACAGGATCTGTCGCAACCGTTGTGCCGCGTGAGGAAACGCTTGCGTTCGGCAACATCGTTGGTCAAGGGCTTCCCTTTTGGAGCGGTGCGCTGACCTATGAGATTCCGCTTGATGTACCGCAGAACGGCGAATTGAATGTACACGTTCCGCAGTATAACGCCGCAGTACTTGAAGCGTCCGTCGATGAAGGCGATCAGCATCTGCTTGCTTTCTCGCCTTACACCGTCTCTCTCGGTAAGGTTTCCGCAGGGAAACACACGCTTCACCTGACAGCATATATCAACCGCTCCAATACCTTCGGCGCCTTACATAATACGGATCCGCAGGAATACTACGGTCCGCTGATTTGGAGAACACAGGGTGACCGCTGGTCGTATGAATACAATTTCTTTCCCGAAGGAATTTTCACTTCGCCGACGGTTACATTGGATTTTTAAAAAAAGAGAGTGCTTCAAAAGTCTTCGACTTTTGAAGCACTCTCTTTTTATCCGATAAACATCTGCGTCCAGTAGTTGCCGTCGGAATAGTAACCGACGCCGATCTGCTTGAAGGATGCGTTGAGAATGTTGGCACGGTGCCCTTCCGAATTCATCCAACCGTTCACAACCTCTTGCGGCGTCCGATACCCCTTTGCGATATTTTCGCCGGCGGTTCGATAGGAGATGCCGAAGCTCTTCATCATATCAAAGGGAGAACCGTAGGTTGGGCTGGTGTGAGAGAAATAGTTCTTGTCGTGCATATCCTTGGATTTATAGCGTGCAACGCGGGAAAGCTCCCAGTTTTCGGTTAGTTGCGACAACCCGTTTTTCACGCGGATCTCATTGACAAGCCGGACGACCTCGCTCTCATAGTTGGTCACATCCGAATCGGTCAACGGGATATAGAGTGTGTCACCCGGGTAGATCCAATGCGGATCTTTGATTTGCGGGTTTGCGGCAATGATTTCGGACAATCCAACATGATAGCGAACCGCCATCTTCCACATCGTGTCTCCCGATACAACGGTGTGTGTAACGGTTGTCACTGCCGTCGGAATCGCGGCGTCTGCAGACGCGCCGACGGATCCGAACCCGCAGACCAGAACCAGCGCGGTCAGGCAGATGGTTAAAAAACGTTTCATAGAAAATCCCTCCTGTTTAATTTTGTTCGGGCATTTTCTATTTTATCCGCGATTCGATTTCGTAAGCGCGACAGTTTTTGGCGCGGCATTTTCCCCATCTTTTACCAGTTATAAAGAAACGGACGCGGCGAACAATAGTAACAGAGCGCGGACAAAACCGTTGCTCAATGATATAGATAGTCGAATGGCTGTCGGGTTGTGTTCCGTTCCTCGAACGGTTCGCGGCAAGGCGGACCGTTCGGAAAAGGAGAAAAACACAATGGCAAGCAACAAGTCCAACGCCAAAGAGGCTCTCGAGAGATTCAAGATGGAAGCCGCTAATGAAGTCGGCGTGAACCTCAAGCAGGGCTACAACGGTGACATCACCGCGAAGGAAGCCGGTTCCGTTGGTGGACAGATGGTCAAGAAGATGATCGAGTCCTACGAGAACAACAACCTTTCGAAATAAGGTTTTCCTTCACTCGTTGCCCGGCTTTTGAATGTTGATTTCCGAATGTCAGGCAAAAAACCGTCCCATCGGTGTTTGCTCGGGATACCGGCACACATGATGGGACGGGGTGTCCCGCCCCTTTTGGGGCGGGACATTTCTTTTTTGCTGACGGAATCTTTTTTCCAAAGTCACTCCATGTTCTTTTTGTCAGCCGTTTTCCAAACTGTCATCTGATGCATCATTTTCTACCCCGTTTTCCATTGCAAACGGGTCATAGCCTTCGACATTTACAGACGGATCACCCGATACCGTGACTTCCTGCGGAGCATCGGCTTCCCGATCCTTCATCACAAACAAAACCAACAGAATCCCGACGGTCAACACAATGGTTACCGCCAAGCCTCCTTCCGCACCGAACGCGCCGCCGTTCCAAACGGTGCGCTGTTCGTTTGCGGTTGCCGCCAGCGGAGAAACGCCTGCTCCCGTTCCGCTGACGCTGATGCCGAAAACATTTCCCTGAACGAAATTCCAAAGGCTATGCATCGCGCAGGCTCCCCAAAGATTTCCGCGCCGCAAAACATACAAAGCCGCAAAAACGCCGAACAGCAGGATATTGAACAGCGCGAGAAAGGTCACGCCGGAATTGAAGATATGCATGAGCGAAAACGCGAGCGAGCTGACAAACACCGCTACGGCAAGATGGTTCTTTCGCGCCAGCGAAACCATAAAATACCCGCGGCAAATCACCTCTTCGCTCATTCCCTGAATGAGAAAACCCATCAGATACAGAAGCCATACGCCAACCGCAAAGCGCTGCGGATCAAGGGTCATGGAACCTGTCAGAACGCAGATCAGCACCGCCGCGGCGAACAGCACGGTTCCGACCGCCGCACCGACAAGATACTCAACCGCCGCCCGCTCTTTCCGAAAGCCGATGGACCGAATATCCCGCTTTTGCACAAACCGGCAAAACAGGATTACAACCACCGTTCCGAGTCCCGTGGCAAACAGCGATCCGACGGTGTACCAATCCGGATATTCGGTTGGAATCAGCTCTCCGGTTGAAATCGAAAGAATCAACTGAAGAACAAAGGTCGGGATCCCTTCCGCCACCATTGCAACGACGAAAACACCAATGAAGATCAGAATCTCCAAATACCATTTTTTGCCGCCCTTGGCGGCGGCTTCACGCACCATAGCGGGGCGTTTTGGCATTGACATGAAATACCCTCCCAAAATAAAAAAATGACCGTCTTTTACGTTCATTATAGCAAATTCCCATCGGTTTGTCAAGTTGATGCGGGCTTTTTAACAATATGTTCATTCCAAAACCGTAAAACCCTCTTTTTTTCGGCAAATTGGGACTTGCAAAGACAGGAAAAACATGTTATAATAGGTCAAAACAGGATCAAATCGGAGGTTTAATAATGAAGGACAAAACCAAATTCACTCTCCAAAAATACGCGCGTCGCTATCTGATTGACGCAATGGGCGCGATGGCGCTCGGACTTTTCGCGTCACTCTTGATCGGAACGATCTTCAAGGCGCTCGGAATGATTCCGATTCCCAAAGTCAGTGGTTTTCTGACGGAAATCGGCTCCTACGGCGCGGTTATTGCCGGGCCCGCTATGGCGGTAGCAATCGCCTATGCGCTCAAGGCACACCCGCTTGTGATTTTTTCCTGTGTGTTGGTCGGGTACATGGCAAACGCCAAGGGCGGCGCGGGAGGTCCGCTTGCCGTTCTGATCATCGCGATTGCATCGAGCGAGATCGGGATGCTGGTCTCCAAAAAGACAAAAATTGACATTCTGATTACCCCGTTCGTAACCATTTTGGTTGGCGGACTGTTGAGCGTTTCCATCGCGCCGCCCATCGGCGTCGCCGTCAGTTGGATCGGGTCCTTCATCGGTTGGGCGACACTTCAACAGCCCTTCCTGATGGGGTTGATCATCTCGGTCGTCATTGGCATCGCGCTGACGCTTCCCATCAGTTCCGCCGCGATCTGCGCGGCGGTCGGGCTTTCCGCGGTTGGCGCAACGGGAGCGCTCGCCGCAAATAATCCCGAAGGACTGGCGCTGGCGGGCGGTGCCGCGATTGCGGGTTGCTGCGCACAAATGGTAGGCTTCGCCGTAATGAGCTTTAAAGAAAACAAATGGGGCGGGCTTGTCTCGCAGGGGATTGGAACCAGTATGCTGCAGATGCCGAACATCGTCAAAAACCCGCGCATCTGGATCCCGACCATCCTCGCGTCGGCGATCACGGGTCCGCTTTCCACCTGCCTCTTCCGCCTGCGTATGTACGGTCCCGCAATTGACTCGGGTATGGGAACCTGCGGATTGCTCGGACCGATCGGACTGATTCTCGGCTGGACCGGCGGAAACTATCCGGCAAGCGTGACGGCACGGGATTGGATCGGGCTGGTTCTGATCTGCTTCCTTCTCCCCGCGGCGCTTTCCCTGCTCTTCAGCGAAATCCTTTATAAGGTTAAATGGATCAAAGACGGCGACCTGAAATTGCCGGAATAAACACAAAAAATCGGCGTCGCCCAAAGAAACGGGCGTCGCCGATTTTTTCAAACATAATGAATCGCATCCAAACAAAGTTTCAAAGCGTACTCCACCGAGGCGTGTCCCCAATCGCGTGCGTCGTGCAACGCTCCGGCGAGGCTATCCGCCGTGTATAGCAATTCTCCCCAAATCGCACCGCGCATTTGTGCGCAGGCGGCAAGAGCCGCACATTCCATTTCCACCACAGAACATCCCTCTGCGCGTCTTCGTTCCACTTTGGAGCGCGTTTCGCGGAAAAAGCCGTCGGTCGTCCATGTAGTCACCTCGGTAAACGCATGTCCATGATCGCGCAAAGCCTTACCGATTGCGCTGCGGGCGGCAGGATTCGCGTCAATCCAACGGGAGGGAGAAACATAATGGAATGATGTTCCCTCATCGCGCAAGGCGCGGGACGGGACAAGAAACACATTTTCCGGGAAATCAGTCAAAACACCGCAGGAACCGGCGGAAATGATTTTTTGCACCCCGTGGGCAATCAGCCAATCCAAAATCTGCGTGGCAGCCGGAGCGCCAACCGGAGCCTGCACCATACAGATCTGTTCCCCACGATCGT
This sequence comes from Clostridiales bacterium, assembly GCA_918290775.1. Taxonomy (GTDB): domain Bacteria; phylum Bacillota; class Clostridia; order Oscillospirales; family CAG-272; genus UMGS1865. The sequence goes on from CAKJZF010000068.1 coordinate 29,092, forward strand.
CCACTATATAAACAGGAAAGTCCTTGGTTGCGGACTCGAAAAAGGCGACGGGGGCAACTCCATGTGACTGCGCATAGCGGTCGACGGCGTCTCTCAAAAAGGCAAAAACCGCTTTGGACGGCAGACGCAGATCCGGCAGCTCATGTCCGGGCGTGATGACAGCCGACGGATCGGGGTCATATTCCAGAATCGGGATCTCTTGTTCGGAGACAGTCATAGAATACCTTCTTTCATGATGTAAAAACCGCAAATTTGCCGGATCAGCAAACTTGCGGTTTTCCAAATGGACGGGGCATTCAGGAATGGATCCCAACTGCACCATCGGGAAATGAGACTTGGCATATTGATGCACGTCCCCGAGAATTGGGAGCAGCAACTTGCCGTTGGTGGAAACAGGGAGACTCGAACTCTCGACCTCACGGATGTGAACCGTGCGCTCTAACCAACTGAGCTATGCTTCCATGGAACGGAACTTATTATAGCATATTTCCGTTGGAATGTCAAGCATTTTTTTGAAAAAACCTTGCTTTTTTCGGCGTTTTATGATATACTGTTATACGTTCCGAATGTTTCCGTAGCTCAGCAGGATAGAGCAACCGCCTCCTAAGCGGTAGGTCGGGCGTTCGAATCGCCTCGGGAACGCCAAAAGAGACGGTGCTATGCGCCGTCTCTTTTTGGTGTTTTCGAGGATATGAGAATGCCCTTACCGTTGCAAAGCAACGGTTTACGACGCAAACTGAAGAAAAGCACCAATGCATTTGCGGAGCGGAGTTGCGTTCTGAATCGCCTCGGGAACGCCAAAAGAGACGGTGCTATGCGCCGTCTCTTTTTGGTGTTTTCGAGGATATGAGAATGCCCCGACCGTTGCAAAGCAACGGTTGGAGACGCCAATGAATCGCGTAATCGCGAACGGATGTCAGATCTGCTTCTGCACGCTTTTATATTCGTCGTAGAAGCGGTAATAAGGGCAACTTCTTGTGCTCCCCGCCAAAAAGTTTGCAAGATCGTCCTGATCTAAATTCACCGCGCAAAAATAGGTCTCGTAATCCTCGTCATAATCATAGAACACGCAACTTTCACAGTTTGCCTGTGTTCCCTTCTTTTCTGTCTGTTTCATTTCTTCAGCAGCTGCTCATGCAGTTGCACCCTTTCGTTCGCATATCGGTATGCTCCCTTATAGTCATCCGTTTCCCGGCAGGCGATTTCCAAATCGCTCAACACCACGTATAGCTCCACCTCATTAAGAATCGGCGCCGGAGCAACGAGAATTGCCGTTAAAATCGTTTTTGACTCGGTAAATTCACCTCTTTTTAAATGATATTTCGCTTGCAAATGTTTTGCAAAGAAGGACGTTTCCGAAAATTCACGAAAATAGGTCTGTGCGGGTTCCGGGTTATCAGCGTCCAGCGCATCCAATGCGTCAACATAGGCGGCAAACGGCGTTTTCAGCACGATTTCCGGCTTCCGACCGTCATCCAAAATCTCCGAATAGAGCGTTGGGGAAATCCGCTGCATAAAACGAAAGTAGACCTCCGCGGTCGCCATCAGTTGCGGTTGCGGATAAATGGTTTTTGCGGCGTATTCCATTGCTTCGTCAAACGATCGGCAAGCGGAATGCAATCTTCCGCTCCAAAACGCGTCTTCAGCGATCCCGAGACAGCTTTGCGCCAACAGCAGACAAAGTTCGTCGTCCGGTTCGCCCGTGACCGACAAACACAAACTCCGGCAACCCATCCAGTCCCCTTCTCGGAATGCGCGTTTCATATTGGCGATGCTGTTCATCTTGCGATAAACCGGTTCCTCGCCCTCGTCCGCAAGGAGAAACCCGACCGGAACGCCCAGTCGCTCCGCAAGATAAACAACGGTGGGAAGCGAGGGCTGTGCCGCACCGTTTTCGATGCAACTGATCATGTTACGTGTGATTTTCCCGCCCGCAAGTTCGGACTGCGTCATCAATTTTGCAACCCGTAATGCGCGGATTTTTTCTCCCACGTTCATATCATGCCTTCTCTTTCCACCGTTGAACCGATTTGTTTTTTACTTTTTCCGATTGACCAATTGCTTTTTGGCTTTTTCTTTTGTCGCTTCTTCGCGCAATTTTCCTGCCTTTTCAATCAGCTTTTCCGCTTTTGCTTCGGCTCTCTTTGCCGCCTGCTCCGCAGTCTCCTGACCCGCAACGATCACCGCCGCGACTTTTCGCGTTGCCGATCCGCACGCCTTCAGAAACGCCCCGACACGCGCGTGAAGCGTTTTCGAACGGATGTATGCGTCGATCAGCTTATAGGCACGGTCAATGTTTTTGGTCAACAGGTCTGCGATCCGATCGGCAACTTCCTTGTAGATTCCCTCTGCGGTATACCTTGCCTGATCCATACGAATGCGGTATTCCTGCTCCGCCTTCTCCTCGATCACCCTGGCTTTCTCCCGTGCGGGAGCCAGCAAGTTTTCATAGTCACCGTCCATTTTCTTGATGAGCTTTTCATACAGCTCAACCTTTTGCTCAACGGTTTCATCGCCGCCTGTGAGCTTGTAGAGTTTGGCTTCCAATTCGGAAACACGCTTCTGAAGCCCGACAACCTCGGACGCTTTCTGTTGCAATCTGACCTCGATCTCTTCCTTCAGAAATTTGTCAACGTCCTGCTTGTTATAACCGTTGATCGCATTTTTGAAATGTACCGTGAGTTCCGACATGGCAACCTCCCTGTTTTTCCGCTCTTTTGTCACGGAAAACACCTATACATACTATAAATATATCACAAAAAAAACGCCCTTGCAATCTTTTTTTCGTGATTTTCGGAAATTCAGCGATTTGCACAATCCGTGACTCGACCGTTCTCCAACAAACCATTCAACAATCGACATTGATCGACTAAACAGGAACGCCCCCGACGGATTTTTTCCGTCGGGGGCGTGAAAAATCAATACAGACCGCGCTTGATATAGCTGGTGTGCAGGATCTCATGCGCCTTATGGCTGTTCGGCTCGCCGAGGAACTCCTCATAGAGCTTCTTGACCGCCAGGTTATCCTGCGATTTTCTCAACGTCTCGTCGGCGTCGTCCTTATAGAGGACTGCGGCACGAATCGCACGCAGGTCTTTGTTCATCCGGACTTTTGCCGGCTGAATCGGCTGTCCGCCGCCGTTGACGCATCCGCCCGGGCACGCCATGATCTCGATGAACTGAACGTCGAGCTCGCCGCTCTTCACTTTGTTGAGCAGTTCTTTCGCCTTGCCTGTGCTGGAGGCAACCGCAACGTTGACCGTCAGATCGCCGAGTTTGTAGGAAGCCGTCTTGATTCCTTCCGTGCCGCGCACTTCGGGGAAATCGACCTTCTCGAGCTTTTTGCCGAGAATGATCTCTGCCGCATAGCGGAGAGCCGCTTCCATTACGCCGCCGGTTGCGCCGAAGATGGCGCCGGCGCCCGAACCGATGTCAAACGGATCGTCAAATTTACCGTCCTCCAAAGAGCGGAAGTCAATTCCAGCCTTTTGGATCATGCGTCCGACTTCACGGGTCGTGATCGCAACGTCAACGTCCGGGATTCCCGCCGCACTCTGATCGGGTCTAGTAACCTCGAACTTCTTCGCGGTACACGGAATGGCGGATACCATGAAGATGTCTTTGGGATCCCATCCCTTCTTCTGTGCGTAGTAGGTCTTGACGATCGCGCCGAACATTTGCTGCGGCGACTTGCAGGTGGAAAGATTTTCCGTAAATTCAGGGAAATAATGCTCGCAGAACTTAATCCATCCGGGAGAGCAGGAGGTGATCATCGGCAGAACACCGTTGTTCTGGATTCTTCCGAGCAATTCGGTCGCTTCCTCAACGATGGTCAGGTCGGCGGTCAGGTTCATATCGTAAACGCCGTCGAAACCAAGGGCTTTGAGTGCCGTGACCATTTTCCCTTCCGCGTCCGTGCCAGGTTCATAGCCGAAGCATTCCCCGATCTGCGCCCGAACAGACGGCGCCGTGCAGATCACAACGTGTTTGTTCGGATCAGCGATCGCGTCAAACACTTGATCCGTATCGTCTCTCTCATAGAGCGCACCAACCGGGCAGGACACGATGCACTGTCCACAGTTGATACAAGAGGTGTCCGCCAAATGTTGCTCAAATTGAGAACCGATGTAGGTATCAAAGCCGCGGTTGTTCGCTCCGATCACGCCGATGCCCTGAATTTTCGCACAGGTTGCAACGCAACGGCGGCAAAGGATACATTTGTTGTTGTCGCGAATGATCGGCGTTTTATTGTCGATCTCGTAGTGATGGGTTTCGCCCGAAAAGGTCGATTGATCCACACCGTATTCGCGGCAAAGGGTTTGCAATTCGCAATTTGTGGAGCGAACGCAGGAAAGACATTTTTTATCATGGTTGGAAAGCAACAGTTCCAAATTCATTTTGCGGGAAGCAATGATCTTGGGCGTGTTGGTCTTGATCTGCATTCCCTCCGTGCAGGGGTACACGCAGGCGGTAACCATTCTCCAAGGACCGAGCGCGGGACCGCGCATCTCGGCAACTTCCACCAAACACAGGCGGCAGGCGCCGATCTCGTTGATGTCCTTGAGATAACAGAGCGTGGGAATGTCAATATTGGCGGCTTTTGCGGCTTCCAAAACCGTTGCGCCTTTTTCAACGGAATATTCTTTTCCGTTAATTACAACTTTAATCATATCCATTTTATCCGCAATCCCCTTTCTTTAACCTTTGCTGATCGCTTTGAACTTACAACTGCTCATACAAGCGCCGCACTTGACGCAGTTCGCCTGCTCGATCTTCATCGAGGCGAGCTTATGACCGGGCGCCGTATAGTCGGTTCTCACGATCGTGGAAGCGGGACAATTCTTGGCGCACATTCCGCAACCGATGCACTTCTCGGGATCAATCTCATAGCGGATGAGCTTCTTGCAAACGCCCGCGGGGCACTTCTTATCCACGATGTGGGCAATGTACTCGTCTCTGAAATAGCGCATGGTGGAAAGAACGGGGTTCGGCGCCGTTTGTCCGAGACCGCAGAGCGACGCGGACTTGATGTAATTGGAAAGCTCTTCAAGACGATCCAAATCCTCCATCTCGCCGTTGCCCGAAATGATCTTATCGAGAATCTCAAGCAGGCGCTTGGTTCCAACGCGGCAGGGTGTGCATTTTCCGCAGGACTCGTCGACGGTGAAGTCGAGGAAGAAGCGGGCGATGTCAACCATGCAGTTGTCCTCGTCCATGACGATCAATCCGCCCGATCCCATCATCGAACCGATGGCAAGCAGGTTATCATAGTCGATCGGCGTGTCGATGAGCGACGCGGGAATGCATCCGCCGGAAGGTCCGCCGGTTTGCGCCGCCTTGAATTTCTTTCCGTTGGGAATGCCTCCGCCGATCTCTTCGATGATGTGGCGCAGGGTGGTTCCCATCGGAACCTCGACCAAACCCGTATTCTTGATCTTGCCGCCGAGCGCAAACACCTTGGTTCCCTTCGATTTCTCGGTGCCGACGGACGAGAACCACTCGGCGCCGTTGAGAATGATCTGCGGGATGTTGGCGTAGGTTTCAACGTTATTCAGAATGGTGGGCTTTTCAAACAGACCCTTGACTGCCGGGAACGGCGGACGGGGGCGCGGCTCGCCGCGCTTGCCCTCGATCGAGGTCATCAGAGCGGTCTCCTCACCGCAGACGAAAGCGCCCGCGCCGAGACGAATGCTCAAATCGAAATTGAACCCGGTTCCGAAAATGTTTTTGCCGAGCAGACCGTATTCCTTTGCCTGATCAATGGCGATCTGCAAGCGCTTGACCGCGATCGGGTACTCCGCACGGACGTACACATATCCCTGATCCGCTCCGATTGCGTAACCCGCAATTGCCATCGCCTCGATGACCGCATGCGGGTCGCCCTCAAGCACCGAACGGTCCATGAACGCGCCGGGGTCGCCCTCGTCGGCGTTGCAACAAACATATTTCTGAACGTTTCCGCGATTCCCGGAAGCAAACTTCCATTTCATGCCCGTCGGGAAGCCGGCGCCGCCGCGCCCGCGCAGGCCGGAAGCCAAGACCGTTTCAATCACCTGATCCGGCGTCATTTCAGTCAGCGCCTTACCGAGCGCTCTGTAGCCGTCCATCGCGATGTATTCGTCGATATTTTCAGGATCAATCAGTCCGCAGTTGCGGAGCGCCTGACGGCGTTGGGTTTTATAGAAAACCGTATCCTGGAGCGAGGCGTGTACTTTCCCGTCGTCTTCCGTTTTCGTATTCTGAACGTGGGTAATTGTGTATTCTTCAACAATTTTCCCGCCCTGAATATGTTCTTTCAGGATTCTTTCCGCCTTTTCGGCAGTCATCCCTACATAAGTGACTTTCTCTTTTCCCGATTGGAATACTTCCATAACCGGTTCATACTGGCAAACGCCAATACACCCCGTTTGCATCACCGTAACCCGATCGCCGAGCGATTCACGTTTCACGCCCTCAACAATCGCGTTCAATACCGGCGTTGCCCCTGCGGCAATTCCGCAGGTCGCCATGCCAACCACAATGCGAATCTCATTCGCGCCATCGGGCAGGATGACATGGTCTCGCTTTTCATCTCTGATTTTTAAAAGTTCCGTCAAAGATTTCATGTCAGACTTTCTCCTCATTTATCTAATTTCTGATCGCTGTCTTTTGGTTTCGTTGAAACACTGCCTGTTCGCTTTTACTGGTATTTTTCCAGAATCGTTTTTACGTCTGTCTTTTTCAACGAGCCGTAAACTTCCCCGTTGATTGTCATAACGGGAGCGAGACCGCACGCGCCGAGGCATCTGGTTGCTTCAACAGAATATTTCCCGTCCGCAGATGTACTTCCGATCGGAACATTCAGCTGTTTCGAAATCTCATCCAGAACATCGCCGGAGCCTTTGACATAGCACGCCGTTCCGAGGCATACCGAAATGGCATATTTACCGTCCGGATTGAGCTTGAACATGGAATAGAAAGACGCGATACCAAAGATCTCCTCCAGCGAGACGCCCGTCTTTTCGGCGATGATCTTCTGCACCTCGATCGGCAGATACCCGTAAATATCCTGCGCCTGTTGCAGAATCGGCATCATTGCCCCCTTCTGATCCTTGAGTTTCTCGATGACCGCAAGCAGCTTTTCTTTCTGCTCGGGCGTACCTTGAAACGCAACCGTTGTGAGTTTCTTTTTCATAAGTAAATCCACCCTCCTGATCGGATCTGTTATCCGACCGATTTTGCTAGATACCAAAAAGTATCAGCTTATTATAGCACATTGTCAAAAAAAAATCAATAGGTAACCAAAAGAAAATCGGAGAAAAAATGACTTTTTTCTCCGATTTTTTCTTTTTTACAGTTAATGGATGATGCAACGCTCCGTATCTTTATCGAAAATGTGCATTTTCTCCATATTGAACGCGATCCTGACGGTATCTCCCGCTCTCGTTGTGGAATCCGAGGGAACGCGCGCCGTGAGTTTTCCTTCTTCACCGACATTGAGGTAGAGATAAATTTCCGCGCCCATCAATTCGGTTACATCCACGTAGGTTTCCAACGTGGAATCCGCGAATCTCTTCAAATCAGCCTCGGAATCGAAGATACACTCGGGGCGCAGACCGCCGATGACTTCCTTTCCGATATATTCCTGAAGCGCAGGATCGTTCGCTTTCTTCGCCGGCAACTTGAGCGCATTGCCTTCATAAATGAAATACACGCCGTCGTTTCTCTTCTCAAGCGTACCGTTGAGGAAGTTCATCTGCGGGGTGCCGATGAAGCCCGCAACAAAAATGTTCACCGGCTGATCATAAAGCTTCTGCGGAGCGTCGACCTGCTGAATCAGACCATCTTTCATGACGACGATTCTCGTTGCCATGGTCATAGCCTCAACCTGGTCGTGGGTCACGTAGATAAAGGTGGTCTGCACGCGATTATGGAGCTTGGTCAGCTCGGTTCTCATTGCCGCGCGGAGCTTTGCATCGAGGTTGGAAAGAGGCTCGTCGAGAAGGAACACCTGCGGATCACGCACGATGGCGCGTCCCAACGCAACGCGCTGCTTCTGACCGCCCGAAAGAGCCTTCGGCTTACGGTCGAGCAGGTGCGTAATATCCAAACTGCGGGCAGCCGCTTCCACTCTCTTTTTGATCTCTTCCTTCGGAACCTTGCTCAATTTCAGTCCAAACGCCATGTTCTCAAACACGGACATATGCGGATAGAGCGCGTAGTTCTGGAACACCATTGCGATCTTGCGATCCTTCGGCGCAACATCGTTGACCAAACGGTCACCGATGAAAAGCTCTCCTTCGCTGATTTCCTCCAAGCCCGCGATCATGCGGAGCGTTGTGGATTTGCCGCAACCCGAAGGTCCGACCAACACGAGAAATTCCTTATCCTTGATCTCAAGATTGAAATCCGAGACGGCGGTCACTCCGCCGGGATACTTTTTATAGATATGTCTCAGCGATAAACTTGCCATTTGCTTCTGATTCCTCCTATGTCCTTAACCAACCGAAAGGTATAAAATTACACCGTATAATATTATACCAAATTCCCGGCGAAAATGGAAGATGTGTTTTCCCCAAAATTTGCGCATCAGAATTGTGCAAATTGTCTAAATTTTATAGGAAAATTATGAATAACGCAGATTTCTGGCAATTTGAAGAGCTGTTCATGGCTTCTTCCGCATCGTCAGCGAAATGCGTTTCTTTGCAACATCAACGCTCATCACGCGAACCTTCACAACGTCCCCGACCTTGACCACCTCGGACGGATGTTTGACAAAGCGATCGGCGAGCTGCGAGATATGCACCAATCCGTCCTGATGCACTCCGATGTCCACAAACGCACCGAAGTCGATCACGTTGCGAACCGTTCCCGTCAGCTCCATATCCGGTTTGAGATCCTCAAGGCTCAAAATATCGTCCCGCAGGACGGGCGGCGGAAGCGTATCGCGGATGTCACGCCCCGGCTTGAGCAATTCGGAAACAATGTCGTTCAGCGTCGGTTCGCCGACACCGAGCGTCTCGCAAAGCTGCTTCCTGACCCCGGCGGCGGAAAGCTTCTCCCCGAGATCGCGGAGATTCCCCTCCCGAACATCCTCTTTGGTATAGCCGAAATGCGCGAGTAATTGCTCGGCGGCACGGTAGGATTCGGGATGCACTCCGGTGTTATCGAGAATTTCATCCCCTCCCGGAACGCGCAGGAATCCCGCCGCCTGCTCATAGGCTTTCGCTCCGATGCGCGGCACCTTGAGCAATTCGGAACGCCCGGAAAACTCCCCGTTTTCCTCGCGGTACTTCACGATGTTCTTCGCCGACGCAAGGTTGATCCCGGAGATATAGGAAAGGAGCGAATAGGACGCGGTGTTCACATCCACGCCAACCGCGTTGACGCAATCCTCAACAACGCCTCCGAGCGCCTCATCAAGCCGCGCCTGCTTCATGTCATGCTGATACTGCCCGACGCCGATTCCCTTCGGGTCGATCTTAATCAGTTCCGCGAGCGGATCCTGCAATCTTCGCGCGATCGAAACCGCGCTTCTCTGCATAACGTCAAAGTCCGGAAATTCCTCCGCCGCGAGCTTGGAAGCCGAATAAATCGACGCGCCCGCCTCACTGACGACAATATATTTCACGTCGCGGTCAAGCTCTTTGAGAAGCCCCGCGATGAAGATCTCGCTCTCCTTGGAAGCCGTTCCGTTTCCGATCGCGATCACGTCCACATTGTGGCGCTCAATCAGTCGTTTGACGGTTGCCTTGCTGCGAACGATGTCCTCGCGCGGCTTGACCGGGTAAATAACCGCCGTATCGACCACCTTACCCGTTCGGTCAACCACCGCGAGTTTGCATCCATGGGCATAGCCGGGATCAAAGCCGAGCACGGTCTTGCCCTTCAGAGGAGACTGCATGAGCAGATGCGAAAGATTGTCGGCAAACACCTTAATGGCGCCCTCGCAGGCATTGTCGAAAATATCGTTTCGGATCTCGCGCTCGATGGACGGCGCGATCAGCCGCTCATAGCTGTCGGTCAGCGCGGCGGCAACATGATCGGTTGCCGGACTTCCGTTTCCCTTGAGGATCGCGGCGCGTAATCCGCGCAGAACCACATCCTCGTCCACGGCAATGCTGACCTTGAGAAAGTCCTCTTTTTCTCCCCGGTTCAATGCGAGAACGCGGTGCGGCGCAACCTTTTTCAGTGCCTCGGAATACGCGTAATACTGTACGTAAACCGAATCCTCATCTTTGGCGGCGTGCGCATTCAGCGTGCCGTTTTCAAATGTCAGCGCCCGCAGTTCTTTGCGGTATTCGGCGTTATCTGAAATGTCCTCCGCGATGATGTCACGTGCGCCCTGCAGGGCGTCCTCAACCGACAAAACGCCCTTTTCTTCATTGATATATGCCGCCGCCTGCTCCTCAATGGAAGGATCATAGGTCTTTTCCTGCGCCAGCAACAGCTCCGCAAGAGGCTCCAGCCCTTTTTCTCTTGCGACCGACGCGCGGGTCTTGCGGTGCGGGCGGAACGGGCGGTAGATGTCCTCCACCTCGGTCACGGTTTTTGCCGCGTCGATAGCGGCTTGAATCTCCGGGGTCATCTTTTCCTGTGCCGTGATCAGATCCGAGACCTCCTGTTTGCGCTTTTCGAGATTGCGCAAAAAAGTCAGACGGTCATTCAGATCGCGCAGGACGGTGTCGTCGAGGCTTCCCGTCACCTCTTTGCGGTAGCGTGCAATGAACGGGATGGTGTTTCCTTCATCGATCAGCGCAACCGTCTTTTCCACCTGGTCGGCTTTGAGATTGAGTTCTTTCGCGAGTGTTTCGATAATGTTCATGAATGTCGGAATACCTTTCTTTCAGAATTCAATGCGTTTGTAATGCAGTCAGTTCCCCGGAGGTCAGCTCGCGCCATGCGCCGCGCTCCGGCAGTCCTTCCAGCGTCAGTCCGCCAAAGCCGATGCGTTCCAACGTCAAGATTCGGTTTCCGACCGCGTCGAGCATTCGTTTGATTTGGTGGTATTTACCCTCGGTGATCTCAATCGTGCCGCGCTCGGGCGTTTCCGGCGAGATCCGGCAGGGCTTGGTCACATAACCGCCGATGTCGACCCCCGCCTCCAAAGCGGCAATGTCCTCCTCGGAAAGCGGCTTTTCGGATGTGAAGCGGTAGCGCTTGGCGACATGGCTTTTCGGAGCCAGCAGACGGTGGGAAAGCGCACCGTCGTTGGTCAGAAGCATCAGCCCCGTGGTGTACTTGTCCAGCCGCCCGCAGGGGAACACGCCCATGCGGCGATACTCTTCCGGAACCAGCTCGGTCACAACGGGATCGGATCCGTCCTCGGTCGCGCTGACATACCCCTCCGGCTTATTGAGCAGAAGGTACACAAACTTCCGATAACGCACGGGAGCGCCTCGATAAACGACCGCGTCATGATTCTCATCAACCTGTGTTTCCGGGCGCTTCACCGCCGCTCCGTTGACGGTAACGGCACCGGCACGGCAGGCTTTGGCAACCTCGCTCCGCGTAGCAACGCCACATTCGGAAAGCATTTTATCGAGCCGCAAACCGATTCTCCTTCCATACACGTTCTCCGCTTTTGCGGGTCTGTATTCATTATACAGGAAAAGCCGGAAAAAGTCAAGCGGAAGCGATCGAAAACCTGCATTTATTTTCCGTGCAAACATCTCGCGGCGGGGGGGGGG
>CAKJZF010000069.1 GCA_918290775.1 Clostridiales bacterium
ACCAACTACTCCAAGGATAAGAACATGTGGCACCTGAGCCATGAGGGTCTGGATCTCGAGGATCCCTGGAACGAGCCGCAGTACGAGAAGCCCGGCTTCCTCGAAATGGGCGTTTCGCCCCTGCAGGCGCCCGACGAGCCGACCTACGTCACCCTCGATTTCGAGAAGGGCGTTCCGGTCGCCCTCGACGGAAAGAAGATGACGGCGAAAGAGATCATCCTCAAACTGAACGAGATCGGCGGCAAGAACGGAATCGGTCTGCTCGACATCGTCGAGAACCGTTTGGTCGGTATGAAGTGCCGCGGCGTCTACGAGACTCCCGGCGGATCCATCCTCTACAAGGCGCACAGCGTCCTGGAAAGCATCACGCTCGACAAGATGACCGCGCACGAGAAGGAAAAACTCTCGATCACCTTTGCGGAACTGGTCTACAACGGACAATGGTTCACCCCGCTCCGCGAGGCGCTCTCCGCCTTCGTCGACAAGACCCAGGAGAGGGTTACCGGTAAGGTGAAACTGAAACTCTACAAGGGCAACATCATCCGCGCCGGCGTGTGGAGCAAATACTCGCTTTACAGCGAGAAGATCGCGACCTTCGGCGAGAGCGACTACAACCAGGCGGACGCCGTCGGGTTCATCAACCTCTACGGTCTGCCGATCAAGGTGCAGGCGTTGGTCGACAAAGAGATCGAAAAGAACTGATCCGAAAATAACCGAAACGCGGTTTGCGTCAAACGACGCAAACCGCGTTTTTTCGTCGTCCCGCCCCGCCGTTTTCGGCGCGACGGGCGGGGCGACGTATTTTCAAACGCATACTATGCACCCGCCCTTTTTTCTTTCGTATATTTATTCCGCATGATATGCAAAACGAAGTATAAAAACCATTTTATCGTGTATTATTGACAAATAGCAACCGTTTGTTTATAATATATTATATAAACTGTCTGAATAATCCCCCGCGAAATACGCCGGATCGCCCCCGGAACAACAGAACGGAAAGGTTGAAAGTCAACGCGATATGAACTCAAAAACGCTGTATTATATTCTGAAAAGGATAGGACTGGCGATCCTGACCATCTGGATCGTGATCACGATAACGTTCTTCGTTATGCACGCGATCCCCGGCGGTCCGTTTATGTCCGAAAAGGCGATCACGCCGGCGGCGCAAAAAGCCCTGGAGGAGAAATACGGGCTGGACAAGCCCCTGTTCAAGCAGTACGTCACCTATCTGCGGGACGCGCTCCGCTTCGATTTCGGTCCCTCCCTGAAGCAAAGAGGGAGAACGGTGGTCGAGATCATATTCGACGGGATGCAGACCTCGGTCAAACTGGGCGTGATCGCCGCGGCGATCGCCGGCGTGTTCGGAATCGTTCTGGGCGCGGTCGCCGCCCTGCGGCGCAACAAGCCGGTCGATAAGATCATCATGGTGATCACCACCGCGTTCGTTTCGATGCCGGCGTTCATTAT
>CAKJZF010000070.1 GCA_918290775.1 Clostridiales bacterium
ACGCTGTTCGTCCGAGCAGTCGAGCAGATCCAGTTCCTTTGCGGCGCGATCGCGGAACGCCAGCACTTCCGCCACGGTTGCCCCGTACTTCCGTTTGAGCTTCGCAATCGCATCCAACCGCCCCTCAAGACGGTCGATCCGCGCCGTCGGATCCTCCCGATCGTCATCGGTAAAGCCCGCAACCGTTTCAGAGATGTCAAACAACTCGCTCTCCGCACGGTCGAGACGGTCAAGTAATTCATCCGTCCCTTCCACCACCGACCCCAGCGCGGCAATCGCGCCTCTCGCGCGCCGCAAAAGGGTCACGGCAGACGCCTTCTCTCCACCCGTCAGGCAACGGTAGGCAAGGTCGGCATTCCGGTTGATGGTTTCAAGATTGAGCAACCGATCCCGCTCCTTTTCGGCGGCTTCTTCCTCTCCCTCGCGGAGCTTGAGCGCGTCAATGTCGGCAATCTGATAGCGGAGCATCTCCTGCCGGCGCAAGGTCTCGGATGAATCCCGGGACAGCGCCTCCAAACGGCGGCGGACTTCGCTATACGCCTCATAAACGGTGCGATAAGCAGAAAGTTCTTTCTCGGGCTTGACATAGGCGTCCACCAGCGAGAGATGCCCCGCTTTCTGAAGGAGCTTCTGACTGTCGGACTGCCCGTGGATGCTGATGAGCATTCCCGCCACGCGGCGTTGAACCGCCTGCGTGACGACCTGCCCGTTGATTCGGGTTTGCGACTTTCCCTCCGCCGTGAGCGTGCGCTGAAGCATCAGCGTATCGTCCTCACACGGGAAGCCCATCTCGGCGAGTGCATCCGTGACCGTTTCGGAAAGCGCTTCAAAAACGGCGCTGACGGTTGCCTTTTCCTCACCGCTCCGCACCAATTCGCGGGAGACCCGGTTGCCGAGCAGCAGATTGATGCTGTCGATCAAAAGCGATTTCCCTGCGCCCGTTTCTCCCGTCAGCGTTGAGAAGCCCGCGTGAAAGTCCACGTCCGCGCGGCGAATGACGGCGATGTTTTCAATGTGTAACGAGGTCAGCATCAGATGTTTCTCAACAATTCCCGCACTTGTGCCGCGAACGCGGCGGCGCACTCTGCGTCACGCGTGACGACCAGGATCGTGTCGTCGCCCGCTACACAACCCAAAATCTGATGCAGATTCATATGATCAATTCCGACAGCGACCGCCGTGGCAAGACCCGGATCGGTTTTGAGAACCACCAGGTTTTCGGCGTTGTCCACTCTCACGATCGAATCGGTCAGCGCCGCGCTGAATTTGATGCCCGGCACGCCCTCCGTGCGATGGGGCAGCACATAACGGTATTTTCCCTTCCCGGCTGTCATTTTTGCAATTTTCAATTCACGGATGTCTCGCGAGACGGTTGCCTGCGTGACCTCAAAGCCGTTTTCCCGCAGTTTTTCAATCAGCTCATCCTGCGTTTCTATCTCATAGCGGGAAATCAACTCCAGCAGTTTTTCCTGTCTGTTCTTTTTCATGATGTCTTTCCTCCCGTTTCAAAAGTGCGCTTCCCGCATTTTGCGGCATAATTTTTGATAAAATCCGGTTTCCTTGAGGCGGATCAGATTGGTCACGAGTTTGGATTTTGTGATGCGAACCACCTGATTTCGGTACAGTTCGAAATTCATTCTCCCATCTACCGTCAGGTAAAGCATTTTCTCCCGCGCACAAATGTTGCGGATCTCCAGAACGGAAGTGTCCGAAAAAATCAGCGGACGCGCGGCAAAGGAATGCGGGCAGATGGGCGTGACGCAGAAGCACGGAACCGCCGGATCAACGATCGCGCCGCCTGCAGACATCGAATATGCCGTGGATCCCGTCGGTGTGGCGACGATCAATCCGTCGGCACGGTAAGCGGTCACGGGCGCACCGTTTTCCGAGAGCGACAGATCAATGATACGGGAGACAGATCCGTTTGAGATGGTCGCGTCGTTGAGCGC
>CAKJZF010000071.1 GCA_918290775.1 Clostridiales bacterium
AGGTGTTACCAAACAACGGGGTTTTCGCGCAACAGGTCGGCGGGAGAGACGGGGGCGGGAAAGCAGAGCGCGTAAAGCGAGAGGGCGCGGCGGGAAAGGTCGTCCTGCCGGAGCGCGGCGGGGTTGTCGGGGACGCCGGCGTTCGCGGTGACGACGGGGATTTCCGACGAACGGCGAACCGAGGCGAGAAACGACGACCCGACGGCGTTGAGCGCGAGCAGACGGACGTACGAAGGCGGCGCGGAGAGGTCGGCGCGGGACACCCCGAGCATGGAAAAGAGAATGCCCCGGCGCAGACGCGCGAGCGGATATTTTTTGGTTGCGGCAAGCGAGAGAAGCGAGGGGAGATCGGTTGCCGCGAGCGCGGACTTCCGCAGGCGGCGACCCAACCCCCCCGAAACCTCGGCAAGCTCCTCCAACCGTTCCGGGTCACACAGGCGGAGATGGGAGAGGATCGCGGCACAGGCGCGGTCAAGCGAAATCGGAAACCTTCCGGCGGCGGCTTCCGACTGCAGGATTTCTCGCTCAAAATCGGGCAAAATCGCATATACGCCCTGCAAATTTCCATCAAATATTGCCTTTCTCAACGCCGACGCGGAGGGATGCCCGGCGGCGGGAAGTTTTTCGTCGGCATACCTCGCGCCCTCGCGCACGATCACGCGGGGAATCAGACGGGAGGACTGTGCGGCAATCGCCCGCAGATAGGAGACCGCGAGAATGTCGTTTGGGGAGAGCGGCGCGGAAAGTCCGCAGAATTCGGAAAGCGTTTCAAAGTAGAGCGTCGCGGTGCCGGACGGTTCCGCGGTCAGGCGGGCGGCATAGCGGGCGAGAAAGGCGGGGTCGTCGGCGGCGCGGGAAAGGCGGGTCAGAAGATCCGCGTCGGCGGTCTCGCTTCCAAACCACACTTCGTCCGCCCCCAGCCGCGAAAGAATCGAAACGCCGGCGGCGGCAAAGTGTTCGGCTCCGGCGGCGGCGCATGGAAACGGAAGCTCCAAAACCAGATCCGCCCCCATCTTCAAAAGGACGGCGGCACGGGCGCGGGGGGTCAGAATTGACGCCTCCCCGCGCTGAACAAACGGTCCGCTGAGCAGACAGACCACGCAATCCGCGCCCCGGTGCGCCTCTGCAAGAATGCGGGCGTGACCCGTGTGCGGGGGGTTACATTCGCAAATGATCCCGGCGGTGCGCATGGTCGTTTTCTCCTTTGCTTTTGAATTCAGACAAATTATAGCATGAATCCGAATTTCTGTCAACGAAAAGGGGAAAAAATTACCGAAATCGTAAAAAACTATTGACAAAAGACGGAAAACCCGTTATAATAATTGTTGTCGCATTTTTGTACCATCCGAAAGCGGGGTGTAGTTGTGGTTCTGGACATGAGACCGATGCTTCGCGGCGAGGTCACAAGGATCCCGATCGCCTACGCCATGGATCCGCGCCTGCCCGACGACGTGGAACCCGTAGGCTGTGCCCAAGTGCGTGGCGAGGTCACGGACAGCGCCGGCTATATGCGCCTGACGCTTGCCGCGTCGGTTCGCTATCGCGGGGTTTGCGCCCGTTGTCTCGAACCCGTTGAGGACACCTTCACGGTCGAGCTGGAACGCACCGTTGCCGCGGAGAACACGCTGACTGCCGAGCAGTTGGAAGAGAATGTGGACGAATACGCCGTTGTTCGCGACGGGATGCTCGATCTGGACGAGCTGATCGGAGAGGAACTGCTTCTGACCTTTCCGATGCGCGTTCTCTGCGAGCCGGATTGCCCCGGGCTTTGCCCGAGATGCGGCAAACCGCTCCGACTGGGAGACTGCGGATGCCCGAAGCACGAAACCGACCCGCGCTGGGCGGTTCTCGCCGAGCATGAATGGGGTTCGGACGACAGCGACAAGACGTAAGCCCGAGAAAACCGACACCGCACCGCTGTGTGCGTGATCAAAAGAGGAGGTGTAGACATGGCAGTACCGAAGAAGAAGGTATCC
>CAKJZF010000072.1 GCA_918290775.1 Clostridiales bacterium
ATGTAAAAAAGTCGCAGACTTTTTTACATCCCCTTCGCGCCGGGCAATGCCGGAATCACGCTTCGGAGTCCTCGTCCTCGTCGGATCCGAATTCGGGAACCACACCGGCAATGTCAACGCCCGTCGGAGAGATGACGATGGTGTTGCGGTTGGTTTTGGTCATTTCGCCGCCGATGACATAGGCAACGCCCGCGAGAAAATCGACCAGACGGTACGCCTGATCCTTTTCCAGATTGCTGATGTCCAGCAGGACGATGCAGCCCTCCTTGAGCAGGTCGGCGATCGCGGCGGCGTCGGCGTTGGAGCGGGGCGCCATGATCTTGAGCGAGACCTTTTCGGAGGCGGCGGGGCGGATAGTTGCCTTTTTACGCGCCGAGGAATCAACGGCGGCAATCCCTTTTGCAACGTCGGGGTCGGCGATGTCGTCGGGGTCGGCGTCGGCGGGATCAAAGGGGCGCTCGTAAAGATCCTCGCCGTCGATGTCGTCGAGGGGATCCTCGATGGGATCGTTTCCGCGAATGAAGCGTTTGAGCAGGTTCATTTCGATTCTCCTTTATTCGGTTTGGTTGGTTTGGGGGTTCGGAGCGGTTCGGGGCGTAAAGAGCGACCGACCCACGCGAACGATGGTTGCGCCCTCCTCGATGGCGGGCTCAAAGCTCTCGGACATTCCCATCGAAAAGACGGGACTACCTATATTATGAAGGTTTTCCCGCCAAATGTCAAGACCCTGACAAAAAGTTTCCCGGAAAAATTTTCGATAATCTTCGGGGCGTTCGCAGTGCGGCGCCATGGTCATGAAGCCGCGCAGGTTGAGATGGGGAAAGGCGGAGAGTGCGCGGCAGAAGTCGGGCGCGTCCTCGGGGAGAACGCCGCTTTTGTTCGCCTCGCGCCCGCTGTTGATCTCGCAGAGGATATCCATCGTCAAGCCGTGCTTCGCCGCCTGCCGGTCAATCTCTTTGGCGAGCGAGAGGCTGTCCACGGAGTGGATCATGGTCACCTTGTCGATGATGTATTTGACCTTATTGCTTTGCAGCGTGCCGATGAAATGGAAGCGGACGCCGGTGCGGTCGACGGCGTCCCAATGCTCGAGGAGCTGTTGGACGCGATTCTCTCCGACGTCGCGGACGCCGAGGGTTTGCGTGAGGTAGTCGATGTGTTCGGCGTCGGTGTATTTGACGGCGGCAACCAACCGCACGTCGGGGTTTCCGGCGCGTGCGCGCGCCGCGTCGATCCGAGCGCGGATGTCGGCGTAGTTGTCGTTCATGTAGGACAGGTTCAAAAAAATCACTCCTTCCGAGGCAGAACGCCGGGCAGATCCGCGGGGGAAAACCACCGGACGTACGGTTTGGCGCGGAACCATGTCATCTGCCGCTTGGCATAGTGACGGGTGGCGGTTTTGAGGGCGGACGCCGCCGCTTCGAGCGAACATTCCC
>CAKJZF010000073.1 GCA_918290775.1 Clostridiales bacterium
ATTTCAGACGACGCCGCGTCGGACGATTTTGCGGCGTCAAACAACGCCGCGTCGGACGATTTTGCGGCTTTTGGTGCCGCGTTTCGCCACGAAAGCCGTCATATTCTGTTGATTCGCAAGCAAAAACCGACGCCCGCGGACTATCCGCGCCCCTACGCGACCATTCTCAAACGCCCGCTTTGATCGCGTGCGTTGCAAAACGCCTGCTCTGACTGTGCGCACCATAGATACCTGTTCTGACGCACGGAACCTACCGGGTATATACCCCGTGCAAATCGCGTTCCCGAAAAGGGAAGTCGTATGCGCGGGGTTCTTTTTTTGCAAATTCGGTCTGATTCGGTTGTATGCCGTCGAAAAATGTTTCACGTGAAACCTTCGCTCGCTTTTGCAAGAAAAATACAAAGAAAATTTGGCAAAGGGCTTGCATTTCGGCGCGGCAGATGCTATAATAAATAGGTAGACACGGAAACCGGGGAGCGTTACGCGATCAAGCCCCTCTTCCGGGAGAAAGGACGGGCAATTCATGGGAAAAATCATCTCCTTTGCCAATCAAAAGGGCGGCGTCGGCAAGACGACCTCGGCGGTCAACATGGCGGCGGCTCTCGGCGTTTTGGGCTATCAAGTCCTGTTCATCGACCTTGACCCGCAGGGAAACGCGACCAGCGGGCTTGGCGTTTTGAAAAAGAACCTGAAGAAAACGGTCTTTGACCTTCTCACAACCGACGCGACGGTCGATGACGTGACCGTTCCGACCAAGTATAGCGGTCTTTCGCTCGTTCCGACGCAGACCACGCTTGCCCGCGCCGAATATGAGCTTGGTGCGACCGAGAGGGGCGAATTTGTGATGAAGGACAAGCTCGCCGCCGTCAAGGATCGCTACGACTACATCATCATCGACTGTCCCCCCTCGCTCGGAATGCTGACCGTTAACGCGATGGTCGCGAGCGACGGCGTTGTGATTCCGATGCAGTGCGAATTCTTTGCGCTCGAGGGGCTTTCCCAGCTGGTTTTCACCATCAGCCGCATCAAATCGCATTACAACCCGACCCTTGCGGTCTGCGGCATCCTGATCACGATGTACAACGCACGTCTGCTCCATTCCGCCCTCGTTTTGGACGAGCTTCGGAAGCATTACCCCGAAAAACTGTTTGAGACCACGGTCTCGCGCAACGTCAAGCTCTCGGAGGCGTCCGGCTACGGAATGCCGGTTTACTACTATTCCAAGCGCAGCAAGGGCGCCGTCGACTATCTCAACGTTTCCAAGGAGCTGGTTGAGCGCATCTGACGCGGGATTCTGAACCGTCGGTTGGCGCCGCCCGGCGTTTGCCGGGCGTTTTCCGCCCGTTGTCGCGAAATTTGTCGACGAATGTGTTTGAAAAAATATAAAAATACCAATATCATCCAAAAATGTAAAAAAATAGGTTATTCAACGGAAAGGAACGAAACCAAATGGTAATTCAAAGAGGACTGGGACGCAATTTCTATGATCTGCTGGACGACAACATGGTTTCCCGCGAGAAGGCGAACGCCGCCACGACGCTCCGCATCTCCGAGGTCGAGCCGCGCCGGGATCAGCCCCGCAAAACCTTTTCGCATGAGTCGCTCGAGGCGTTGGCGGAGTCGATCTCGCAATTCGGCG
>CAKJZF010000074.1 GCA_918290775.1 Clostridiales bacterium
ATCTCGGAGTTTCTTCCTACCAATTGGACACCGCCGAACGGGGTTTTTCCTATCAGGCGGATGCACCGTTGGATATGCGGATGGACAACCGAAATCCGCGTTCTGCCAAAGAAGTGGTCAATCAATATTCCGAGGATCGGCTTCGGCAGATCCTTTGGCAGTATGGGGAAGAGCGTTTTTCTTCCCGCATTGCCTCCGCAATCGTGCGGGCACGGGAATCGGCGCCGATCGAGACGACAGGGGAACTCGTCAAAATCATCAAAGGCGCCATTCCCGCAGTCGCACGGGAGGGAGGACACCATCCGGCAAAGCGTTCCTTTCAAGCCTTGCGCATCGAGGTAAACGCCGAGCTGGATGTTATCGAACCCACCATCCGCGCCGCCGCCGCGAGACTTGCTTTCGGCGGAAGGATCGCGGTTATCACATTCCATTCGTTGGAGGATCGGATCGTCAAGCAGACCTTTTCGTCGCTTGCATCGGGTTGTACCTGCCCGCCGGGTTTCCCGGTTTGCGTTTGCGGCAAAAAGCCGATCCTGAAGCTCGTCAACCACAAACCGATAACCGCGTCGGCGGACGAGCTGGAAAGCAATCCGCGGTCGAGAAGCGCAAAGCTTCGCATCGCCGAGAAACTGTAACGCTCCCTGTTACGGTTTTTTCATACATCATTCCCTTTGATTTTTGATTTGCAGGTCATATCTTCCGCCATCCGTCCATAGAATAAAGAGACGGGCATTCCGCCCGCGGATGGGGGGAGAAAACGATGAAAAAACGCCGGGGCTTTGCCGCCGCGGAGCGTGTCGAGGAACCGACGGGGCCGCAGATCGTTCGCAGATCCCTGCTGTTGCTCGGGTTTGCAATCTTCCTGTTTGTTGCGTTGCTTGTCCGCATTCTGCTTCTGCAAACCGCGGGCTATGAGCGGTATCAGCAGAAGGTGATTGACCAACTGACCACCGAAAGCGAGGTTCGCGCAAGCCGCGGGAAGATCTACGACGCAAACGGCGCCGTTCTCGCGACCAACATGACCGCTTATCGCATCTTTCTCGCGCCGCACCGCATCGCTTACGCGCAAAGCGCGGCAAACCGAAACGGAGAATCGGTCAACTACGGAGAGATCATCTCCGAGCATCTTTCGGCGATCCTCGGGATCAGCCGCGAGCATTTGGAAGAGGAAATCGCCAAAACCCGTTATTTGGATCGCACCGTTGCACGCGATGTGACAGAGGATGTCGCGGATCAGGTTCGCGAGGTAATCCGGGAATACGGATTGCAGAGCATGGTTGGCGTTGAAGCGGTCAACACGCGGTATTATCCCTACGCGACGCTTGCCGCCCAGGCAATCGGCTTCACCGGAAGTGACGGCAGCGGGCTTTACGGTTTGGAATACGCCTATAACGACCGGCTTTCGGGCGAAAACGGCAAATACATCACCGCCCGTGACGCTCGCGGAAACGCGATGCCGGACGAATACGAAGAATATATCGACGCGACAAACGGCGACAGCATTCACACCACGTTGGACGTTTATGTGCAGTCGGCACTCGATGAACAATTGCGAACCGCCTATACCGAATCCGCCGGGCAAAACCGTGCGGCAGGTATCGTGATGAATGTCAATACGGGCGCGATTCTTGCCATGTCCACCTACCCTGATTTTGACCTGAACGACCCATGGACGCTTGACGAGCAGTCGTCGCAAATCCTGCGGGACGGGGAATATGCCGAGGGGAGCGAGGAATATGCCGCGCTTCGGCGGGAGCTGTTGCTCAAAATGTGGTCGAACAAAGCGATCACGGAATCCTACATCCCAGGTTCGACCTTTAAGATTATCACCGCCGCGATGGCGTTGCAGGAAAACGCCGTCCGGCTGACCGAAACCTTTCATTGCCCCGGCTATAAAAACGTGCTCGGGTTCAACATCCATTGTCACAAGAAGACAGGACACGGAACGCTGACCTTCGTGCAAGGCATTCAGCAATCCTGCAACCCGGTTTTGATGACGGTTGGTCTGCGGCTCGGCGGCAATACCTTTTATCGCTATCTCGAAGCCTTCGGCTTTTTGGAAAAAACAGGCGTTGATCTGCCCGGTGAGGGAAGCAGCGTGGTCATATCGCAGGAGAATTTCACCGATCTCGACCTCGCGATCTATTCCTTCGGGCAAAACTTCAACGTCACGCTTCTCCAGCAGATCACGGCGGTTTCCGCCGTGGCAAACGGAGGGTATCTGGTCACGCCGCATCTTGTGGATTCCATCACCGATCCCGACGGCAATACAGTGTGGAAATTCGAAGCGGAAACGCGGCGACAGGTGATTGACCGGGAAGTTTGCGAGACCGTTTCCAAAATTTTGGAAGAAGGCGTTTCGGGCGACGGCGGCGCAAAGAACGCGTACATCGCGGGCTATCGTATCGCCGCAAAAACGGGAACTTCTCAAAAAAAGAACGCGGGAAGCATCGGGCGTTACGTCTGCTCAACGGTTGCGTTCGCACCGGCGGACGATCCGCAGTACGCGGTGATTCTGATCGTCGACGAACCGACGGCGGGAATTCTCTACGGAAGCACCGTTGCGGCGCCGTATGTCGGAGCCGTGATGGAAGCCATCCTGCCCTATCTCGGGGTGGAAGCGGTTTATACCGAGGCGGAGCTTGCGGATCGGGCGGTCAGCGCTCCCGATTGCATGAATTTGGCAAAAGGCAGCGCGGCAAACCTTTGCCGCGAGGTTGGAATCGCGTGTGAGTTTGTCGGGGAGGGCGATGTCGTTCTCCGGCAGTCGCCCGCGGCTGGAACCGTGATGGCGAAATCGGCGGGCAGGATAATCCTGTATTTGGGCGCCGAGGAACCGGCGGAAACGGTCACCGTGCCGAATCTGATCGGTATGACCGCGATGCAAGCCAACCAGGCGTTGGCGGACGCGGGACTGAACATCCGCATCCGGGGACCGGGAAATCACCCGTCGGCGGGGATCACCGTGATCTCGCAATCCGCCGCGGCAGGGAGCGAATTGCCGCGCGGGAGCGTGGTGGAGGTTCTCTTCCGATCACTGACGGATGAGGATCTTGATGTGTTCGAGGAAGAATAAAACAGCGCACTGCGCCGGAAGTCAAACATATTCTGCTTTCGGGAGTACGCTATGAAATTGGACATTCTTTGCGGCGCGGCAAACATACATTGCCCCGCGTCGGTTGCCGGAGCCGAGGTCAGCGCGATCTGCACCGATTCGCGTGCGGCAACGGAAAACAGCTTATTTGTTTGCATCAAGGGATTGCACAATGACAGCCATGCGCTGATCTCCGAAGCGATTTCGCACGGAGCGCGTTGGGCAGTGGTGCAGAAAGGGTGCGCCTATTGCGCACCGCAGGGGTTTCCGATCCTCGTCGCCGAGGATACGCGCCGCGCCTGCGCAACCCTCTATAACGCTTTTTACGGGTTTCCGACCGAGCGTTTGAAATTCATCGGCGTAACGGGAACCAACGGCAAAACCACGGTCACGCATCTGCTGCGTGCAATTTTGGAAACGTCGCTTTGCAAATGCGGTCTGATCGGAACGGTCGGATGCGAATCTGCAGGGCGTCCCCTCGAAAATCGGATGTTAAACCGCCTCGCCAACATGACTACGCCGGATCCCCCGGAGCTTTACCGGATGCTATCGGAGATGGTCAACGACGGCGTTGAATACGTTCTGATGGAAGCAACCTCTCATGCGTTGGCGCTCGGGAAACTGGAGCCGATCCGCTTTGAGGCGGCAATCTTCACCAACCTGACGCCCGATCATCTGGACTTTCACGGGTCCATGGAATGCTACGCGTCGGCAAAAACCGATCTGTTCCGCAAAAGCAACCTTTCCGTGATCAACATTGATTCCCCCTATGCCGACGAGATGATTCACGCGGCGGCGGGACGCGTTGTGACCTGCTCACAGACGTTCACGCAAGCGGATTACACGGCGTCCGATGTACGGGCGGGCGGACACGGCGTATTTTACACGCTTTCTTCGGCGCATTCGCGCCTTTCCATCCATTGTCCCGTTCCCGGAGCGTTCACCGTGATGAACTCCATGCAGGCGGCGGTTTGCGCCAAGGAGCTTGGTTTCGGCGCGGCGGCGATCAAGGACGCGCTGGCTTCGGTCGGCGGAGTTCGCGGGAGAATGGAACGCGTCAAGCTGGGTCCTTCCGCGGATTTTACAGTCATCATCGACTACGCACACACGCCGGACGCGCTCGAAAAGCTTTTGCGAACGGCAAAAGAACTCTGCCGCGCGGGGGAACGAACGGTGGTAGTGTTCGGTTGCGGCGGCGACCGTGACCGATCCAAGCGACCTCTGATGGGAGCGATCGCGTCGCGATGCGCGGATGAGGTCATCGTTACGTCCGATAACAGCCGTAGCGAAGATCCGAATGAGATCATCAAAGAGATTCTGACCGGGATGGATCCTCAACATCCGCCGCGCGTCATTCCTGACCGCGCGGAAGCGATCGAAACCGCAATCCTCACCGCCCGCCAGGGAGATGTCATTCTCCTCGCCGGGAAGGGACATGAGGAATACGAAATTACCAAAGAGGGCAGAAAGCCTTTTCACGAGCGGGAAATTGTCGCGCGTGCGCTCGAAAAGAGAGAGAAGGCGAACCGCTCATGAAAATTCGGTTTGCCAAAGGCGCCGTCAGCGCCGGAGCGCTTGCCGCCGATTGCGGCGGGATTCTGCTTGCCGGATCGGATGCGAACTGTCCGATCAGCGGAATCTGCACCGATTCCTCGGAAGCGGACGCCGACACCGCGTTTCTCGCCCTGCGCGGGAGACGAACCGACGGTCATTGCTTTGCGGAAGCCGCGATCGCGACGGGATGCCGGTGCGTGATTTGTGAGCGCCCGGTTGGCACACCGCAGGCAACCATTCTGACCGAAAACAGCGAATCCGCGCTGCTTCGATTGGCGAACACCGTTCGCCGCCGCCTTTCCTGTCGTGTTGCGGCGGTGACAGGCAGCGTTGGAAAAACAACGACCAAAGAAATGATCGGCGCGGTTCTTTCCGAATCGCGGCGGACATTCAAAACCCCCGGCAACCATAACAGCACGGTCGGAATGCCGCTCGCCATGCTGGAGATGCCGGCAGATACCGAATGGGCAGTGCTGGAGATGGGGATGAATGCCCCGGGCGAGATCCGCCGGCTGTCGCTTGCCGCAGAACCGGATTTTGCGATCATTACCAATGTCGGAACGGCACATATCGGGTTGCTCGGCAGTCGTGAAAACATTCTCCGGGCAAAAGCGGAAATCCTATCGGGGTTGCGCCCGGACGGCGTTTTTTTCCGAAACGCGGATGACGATTTGATTTCCACGCTCGACGGCAAAAATTTCCGAACGGTTTCTCTTTCGATCCATGGCAGAAAAGCCGACTTTTCTGCAAAGAATATCCGTGTGGAACCCGAACAAACGCGATTTGACGCGCAATGGCGGGGCGGAACGGAGAAAGACCTTTGCATTCGTTTTGCGGGCGTTCACCATGTGTATGCCGCGCTGTTCGCGTTTGCCGTCGGCATCGAAGCCGGCGTTTCGACCGATCGGATCCGCGAGGGCTTGTATTCCTGTTTGCCGGATTCTCTTCGCCAGACGCGCACCGAAATTGCAGGCGTGACGCTGATCGAAGATTGTTATAATGCTTCTCCCGAATCCATGCGTGCAGCGCTGGAGGTTTTGGACGTCTTCTGTTCTGATTCCCGCCGTCGCGGGATCGCGGTGCTCGGAGATATGTTCGAACTCGGGGCGCAGAGTGAGGCGTTGCACCGCGCAGTCGGCAAACGGTTTGCCGAGGGTCGCGCAGAGCTGCTCTTTACGGTCGGGCAGGGAGGAAGCATGATTGCAGAGGGCGCACGCGCAAACGGCGTTTCTTCCATGCGTATCTGCGAAAATCCGGGATTTGACGATCTTTCCCCCCTTGTTGCGGCACTTTGCCAAACGGTTCGCGCGGGGGATGTGATTCTGATCAAGGCAAGCCGCGCAGTTGCCGCCGAACGGGCGGGTTCCGCACTCAAAACATTCCTGATGGGAAGAGAGGGGCGGAGTCATGCGTGAATTTTCATTGGAGTTTTTTCTGACCGCAGTCGGCATTTTTCTGATTACCGTTCTTGCGGAATGGCGGCTGATTCCCATCCTGCGCTCGCATAAAGCGGGACAGCGGATTTTGGAGATCGGACCGAGATGGCATAAAGCCAAAGAGGGAACCCCCACCATGGGCGGAATCGGCTTTATCCTTGCGGCGCTGATCGGAGCGACGGTGTTTTTCGCCATTCGCTCGGCGCGTGGAACGGCGTCATTCGAAATCCCGTTGGCGCTCACGCTCGCGTTTGCCGTTGCAAACGGAGCCATCGGATTTGTTGACGACTATTGCAAGCTGATCAAAAAACAAAACGAGGGCTTGACATGGTATCAGAAGCTGATCCTTCAGATCACGGTCGCCTCCGCTTATGTAGCGGTCATGTCCTATACGGGATCGGTGACCACGACCGTAGATCTGCCCTTTACGGGCGGAAGCCTGGCGCTCGGCTGGTTCTTTTACCCGTTTTCGGTGATCGTGCTGGTCGGCGTGGTCAACGGCGGAAACCTGACCGACGGGATAGACGGGCTTGCTTCCTCAGTCACCTGCGTGATCGGCGGGCTGTTCGCGCTGATCGCGTTCGCGTGGCATGACGCGTCGGTCGGGTTGATCGCGGCAATCCTGCTCGGCGGAACGCTCGGATTTTTGGTTTACAATTTCCATCCCGCCAAGGTTTTTATGGGGGACACGGGTTCGCTGTTCCTCGGCGCGCTTGTCATCGGCGGCGCGTTTATGCTTCGCGCCCATTTTGCGGGATTGATTCTTTCGGGCGTGTTCATCTTCGAAATGCTCTCCAGTTTTCTACAGGTCGTTTGGTTCAAACTGACCGGCGGAAAACGGCTCTTCAAAATGGCTCCTTTTCATCATCACCTTGAAAAATGCGGGTGGAACGAATACGCGATTGTCGGGTTCTTCTCGGCGTTGGAGGTACTCCTCTGTGTGATCGCGTGGTTCGCCATCGGCGCGTAAGGGGGTGTGAAAATGGAAGAGACTTTGCAAAACGCAGTCCCGCGGAATCGCGAAAAACAAGCCTTTGGCGGGGTTGATATTCCCATGTTGCTCATCGCTACCGCGCTCATTCTGTTCGGGTGCGTGATGGTGTACAGCGCGTCGTCGGTCTACGCGGAGCAATACCATAACGACCGCAGTTATTTCATCGTTCGTCATCTTGTTTTCCTCGCGCTCGCCGTTGGAATCACGGCGTTGGCGATTCGCTTTGCGACGCCGCGCTTCTGGTCGGATTTCGGCGTTGCGCTTTACGGCGCGTCGGTGGTGATGCTTCTCTTGGTGCTGGCGATCGGAAGTGACCTCGGAAGCGGCGCAAAACGCTGGCTTGACTTCGGAATTTTCACCGTTCAGCCGTCCGAAATCGCAAAGCTCTCGCTGGTTTTGGTGC
>CAKJZF010000075.1 GCA_918290775.1 Clostridiales bacterium
ATCCTCGGTCGCAAACGTCCCTGCGGTCGAACGGACGGGGATTCCGTCGGCGCCGATCGCCGCGACGTCCCAGTAATATTTCTGTCCGACGCAGGCGTTTTGGAACTGAAATTCTCTTGCCGATCTGCCGACGATGAACTCTCTTGCGTCGGATTTGTCGGATTTGGTCCAGATGCGGACGACGAAATACCGCAGACTGTTTTCCCCGTCTTCAAAATCGACGTTCCAACGGAGCGTGATCGGCAGCGGGCGGGACAATTCGAGTTTTCCTCCCGCGTAATTCGTGGCGTTTTTGGCGGCGTCCGAAAGATACGTCTTCTGCGTCGCGGTGTAGGTCGAAACGGGTCCGTCGAACCCAACCGTCGTAACCGTGCAGACCAGTTCGGGGGCGGCGGGTTCGGTTTCCGCCGTCGTGGCGGCGGACGTATCAACCGTCGCGCCGAGGGTGGACGACGTCGCGCCGTTCCCCGCCTTCGTCCCGCAGGAGACGAGCGACAGAAGAGCGAGAAGCGCCATCAAAAGCGCAAAAACGCGCAGGGCGCGGCGATTGCTTTCAAAACGGTTCATCCTTTTCCTTCCGATCTGTTGTTCGCTATCCGATTTCAGACTTTCATTATACCACTGCTTTTGCAAAAAGGCAACTGTTTTAAGCCGATTTGCGTCTTTAGATATAAAAACTTGCAAGCTTCTGACCGCACCGAAGGGGCGCATAACGCCGCGCCGCAGCGCAACTCATAACTGAAACGAAAAGAGCCTGTCGAATCGACAGGCTCTTTTCGTTGATTGCTCATTGAAAAACCGAATAAGGGAAAGAGTCGAAACTCGTTGTTTGCGAACTTGGACTGCAAAGCAGTTCAAGCGCTCGGTCGATTAGTATCGCTCAGCTGCACGCATTACTGCGCTTCCACCTGCGACCTATCAAACAGGTAGTCTACCTGTGACCTTATTGCTTATGCAAGGGATATCTCATCTTGAGGTGTGCTTCACGCTTAGATGCTTTCAGCGTTTATCACATCCGCACTCGGCTACCCGGCTATGCACTTGGCAGTACAACCGATGCACCGGAGGTGCGTCCGACCCGGTCCTCTCGTACTAAGGTCAGCTCCTCTCAAATATCCTTCGCCCACGA
>CAKJZF010000076.1 GCA_918290775.1 Clostridiales bacterium
ATATCCGAAGCCGCCGTTCCCATGATACTCGGTCAGAATTCTGCCCCGCACCTCGCCGCGCACGGTAAACGACCTACCGTCCGGCAAAACGCAGCCGATCGCGCAGACAAACGCCCCGCCTCTTTGCTCGTCGGGAACACCTTCCAGATTTTTCAGAACCAGCTGATTGTTTGCCTCGTCGTCATGCCCGCCGGCAAAATGCTTGATTGCGGCGTACCGCGCCGAATAGATGCCCGGCTCCCCGCCCAGCGCATCCACGGTCAATCCCGAATCGTCACCCACGCCGATATACCCCGACGAGGCGGCGGCACGCGCCTTGATCAACGCGTTTTCTTCAAACGTATCGCCGTTTTCTTCGATCTCCCCGAAGATCCCAACGTCATCGAGCGAGAGTACCTCAAGCCCGGGAAAGGACTCCGCCAGCAATGTTCTCAATTCGCCGATCTTCTTGCGGTTGCGCGATGCCAAAACAATTTTCATACCGTCTCCTCAATTTTCGAACAATGCTTTGATAAATTCCTTTTGGTCAAACTCCTGCATATCCTCGAGTTTCTCGCCAACGCCGATGAACTTGACGGGAATGTTCAGCTCCTGACGGATGGCAAGCACGATTCCGCCCTTGGCTGTCCCGTCCATCTTGTTCAGAATCAACCCGGTAAGCGCGGCGGCGTTGCGAAATTCCTTTGCCTGCAGGATGGCGTTTTGCCCCGTTGTTGCGTCGAGCACCAGCAGGTTTTCGCGTGACGCACCGGGCAATTCGCGGTCGATCACGCGGTTGATCTTTGCCAGCTCGTTCATCAGGTTGGTCTTGTTGTGCAGTCTCCCCGCTGTGTCGATCATGAGCACGTCGGCATTTTGGGTTTTCGCCGCGTGACAGGCGTCAAACACCACCGCCGCGGGATCGCTGCCCTCACTCTGCCGCACAAGCGGAACCTTTGCCCGCTCGCACCAAACCGCCAACTGGTCAATCGCCGCCGCGCGAAAGGTATCCGCCGCCGCGACAAGAACCTTTTTCCCTTCCCGCCGGAGCTGGTTGGAAATTTTGCCGATGGCGGTGGTCTTACCGACTCCGTTGACGCCGATCACAAGGATCACCGAGGGTTGGGTTTCCAGCTTGAGCGGTTCCCCCTCGCCGATCATATTCTCGAGAATCTCGCGGAGAACCGCCGTAATCTGCTCCTTATCCTTGAGTCGCCCGTCGCGGATGCGGTCGCGCAGCTCGTCAATGATCTGCTCCGTGGCGTTGACGCCAACGTCCGCAGTGATCAGCAATTCCTCCAATTCCTCCAGCAGATCCTCGTCGATGCGAACGAAATGCTTGAGCAGATCGTCAATACCCCCGAAAATCGCGTTTTTGGTTTTTGCAAGCCCTGCTTTGACGCGGCTCCAAAAGGATTTTTTCTCCTGTTTGCGCGTCTCCTCCACGGGTTCGGTGTCCTCGTTCTCGGGTTCGGATTCCGCCGCGGCGGGCTTTTCGGATTCCGCATCCGGCTCTGCCTCCGTCATCTGCGCCTCTTCCCCAATGGGTTCGGCAGGCATCTCCTCGCCGCGTCGGGCAGGTTCTGCTTCCGCAGGCTCTTCAGGTGCGGTCGTTTCCTCCGCTTCAAAAATCACGGTCTCGCTGTTTTCTGCCTCGGTTTGCGAATTCTCTTTGTCCTTTTTCCTTCCGAACAGTTTACCCAAAAATGCCATCCCAATCCTCTCCGTTCTTCTTGGAAATATCATTGATATTGAGCATCAGCACTTTAGAAATGCCGTGCTCGGGCATGGTCACGCCATACAGTCGGTCTGCCGCCGCCATCGTTCCGCGACGGTGGGTGATCATGATGAACTGTGTGCCGTGCGAATACCGCTTGATGTACTGTGCAAGACGTTCCACGTTGACCTCGTCGAGCGCCGCCTCGA
Source organism: Clostridiales bacterium (assembly GCA_918290775.1). GTDB lineage: Bacteria > Bacillota > Clostridia > Oscillospirales > CAG-272 > UMGS1865. The sequence goes on from CAKJZF010000076.1 coordinate 1,906, forward strand.
TCTCATCGAGGATGCAGAACGGCGTTGGGTTGACCTGCAGAATGGCGAAGAAGAGCGCAACGCCGATGAACGCCTGTTCGCCGCCCGAAAGTTGCATCAGACTCTTGATGATCTTTCCGGGAGGCGCGGCTTTGATCTCGATGCCGCTTTCCAACACATTTTCGGGGGCGGTGAGCGAAAGCTCCGCCGATCCGCCGCCAAACAGCTCTGCAAACACCCTGCCGAAATTCTCGTTGATGCGGTTGAAAGAATCCACAAAGGATGTTTTCATTTCGGTTTCGAGCTGACTGATGATGTCGTTCAAATCCTTGCGGGATTTTTCAAGATCGGTGATCTGCGCGTTCATCGCGTCATACCGTGCGCGGACTTCCGCGTATTTATTCACTGCGTCGAGATCAACGTGCCCGATCACGCGCAGTTTGTTCTTGCATTCGGTTTGCAACGCAAGCATCTCGGGGCGCGTCTCCTTGGTCAGAGGCGGGTATCCCAAAGCCACCGCGTCGGCACGCGTCATCTCGTATTCATCCCAAAGGCGGGTTGCAAGCGAATCCTGCGATTCCCGCAACCGGGTCAGGTTGTTCTCGCACTTGGTGTACTCGCGGAACACCAACTCCTTATGGTTCATCCGATCCCGCAGGCGGGCGTTGATGTCGTTGAGCTTTTTCTCAAACGCAAGATTTCCTTCTTCTACCGCGCCGCGCTTGGCGTTCAACTCCTGCAAAATGGCGTTGCTCGAACGGTACGCCGCACGGTTGGCTTCGATCTCCGCCGTCTTCGCGGAGATCTGCTCGTTTCTCATGCGAATCTTCTCCGCATAGTCGGTCAGCTCGTTGTGAAGAGCGGCGATGCGATCCTCGGCGGTCTGCTTGAGAGTGGTTTCGGTCTCAATATCCTTCTGCGTTTCGCTGATTTTGATGTACAGGTCGGTCAATTTCCGCCCGATCTCGTCCTTCTTGAGAACCGTTTCGCCATGCTCCGCCGATTTCTCCGAACGAAACTCGGTCAACTCGCGGATGCGGATCTGCAATGCCTTTTCCTCGGCATTCAACCGTGCGAGATCCTCTTCATAACGCGTCTGCGCCTCTGCAAGTTCTTTGGTATCTTCGCGGAGCTTTTCGAGAAGCGTGTTGTTTGCGTCGAGCTTGGCGCGAAGCTGTTCCAGCCCCGCCGCCTCGGTTGCGCGAAGAACCCCGATCAGATCCTTGCGATCCTCCGCGGACGTCTTTTCATCCTCTGCTTCCTCCAGCCGCGCAGCCAACGCCGCCGCTTCCTTCTCGCGCTGTTCCGCCGTGGCGGTCAAGGTTTTCAGTTCTTCCTCCAGCCGCTTGATCTCACCTGCGCGGGAAAGCACGCCGTTGCCCGTTTTCACCGAACCGCCCGTAAACGACCCGCCGACATTGATCAGCTGCCCATCCAACGTCACCGCGCGGACGCGATAACCCGATGCCTTTGCCATGACGTTTGCATGGTCAATTTGATCGAACACCACCGTTCTGCCCAACAGGGACGAAAGAACATTGCGGAATTTCCCGTCGGTTTTGACCAGCGTATCGGCAACGCCGATGTAACCCTCGTAACCCGCCGCGTCGTTCATTTCCTTGGTTGGCGCGGAAGGCTTCATGGATGTGAGCGGGAAGAAGGTGGCGCGTCCCGCCTCGCCGCGCTTGAGGGCGAACATGGCGGCTTTCGCCGTTGCCTCGTCCTCCACCACGATGTTCTGCAGATTCGCGCCGAGCGCGATCTCCATAGCGGTGACATACCGATCCTCCACCGAAATGACCTTGGAAAGCGGCCCGTAGACCGTTCCGCACGGAGCGCCGGAACGATCGGTGATCTTTCCCGCTTCGTATTGGTTCATGACGTAGCGTACCGCGCCGGAATACCCCTCGAAATGCTCCTCCATCGACCGCATCGTGGCAATCCTCTGCGCAACCGAATCCCGGCGGAACTGCGCGTTGTTGCGCTCGGCGTTCGCCGCCTGCAGTTGTTCCGCCATCGCCTCGATCTTCTTTTCACTCTCGGCAATCTCGGCGTCGATCGTCGCAATCTCCGCTTCATATCCGGCAACGGTGCGCTCCTTGACGGCGCACTGTTCGCCGAGCTTTTCCGACGTTTCCCGGTATCCCTGCAGCTCTTGCAGAACCGATGAGTTTTTCCCTGTGTCGGTTTCTTTCGCGTTTTCCAACACCGAGATGCGAACCTTGACGTCCATCGCCTCGGCTTCCACATCGCGAATGTCGGACAGCGCCTGCGCAACCGCGTCGGCAAGCTTGGTTTCCTCTTCGGCGAGCTTGGTCTGCTCGGCGGTCAGCTCACTTTGTTCCCGATTGAGATCGGAAACGGCGTTTTCCAATTCTCCGATCTTTCTCGCGTGCGCCGAAACCGACTCCTGCTCCGCCTGCATGGATTTTTCAACGCCGACAACCGATCCCTGCGTGGTCGCAATCAGGTCTTTGGCGTGCGCAATGGTGGTCTCCGCCACCCGTTCCTCGCTCTCCAGCCGATGGCATTCCTCGGTGCGCTCGCGAATCTGCGTGAGCAACTGCTCGGACTCGAGCTTGCTGCTCTGCGACGCTTCAAACAGTTTTTCATTCTGCGCTTCCAGCGTTTTGATGCTCTCTTCCGCCGTTTCCAGATCAAAGGATGCATGGCGGAACGCCTCCTCCGCCGCTTCGATTTCGCCATGGAGCTTTTCGGTGTCATAGAGCCAAATTGTGACGTCCGCGCGTTTCTTGTTTTCCATCAGCTCAATCGCGCGTTTCGCCTTTTCGGCTTCCTTTTCCAGCGGTCCGACCTGCGCCGAAACCTCGGCGAAAATGTCGTTCACCCGCGCCATATTCTCCTCGGTGGCTTCGAGTTTTCTCTCCGCCTCGTCCTTGCGGTGGCGGTATTTGGCGATGCCGGACGCATCCTCAAACACGCTTCTTCTCTCCTCGCTCTTGCGCGAGACCATTTCCGCGATCTTCCCCTGCCCGATGATGGAATAACCGTCGCGCCCGATACCGGTATTCATGAAAAGCTCATAAATATCCTTCAGGCGAACCGCTTTCCGATTGATGAAATATTCACTGTCCCCGGCGCGGTAATACCGACGGGTAACCGTCACCTCGTCGTAGGGGCAATCGAGCTTGGCGAAGTCGTCCTTGTTATCGAATGTGACCGAAACCTCCGCGTACCCCATGGGGCGCCGACTGTCCGCCCCGCCGAAAATCACGTCCTCCATCTTGCTTCCGCGCAGGCTCTTGGAAGAAATCTCTCCCAAAACCCACCGCATCGCGTCGGCAATGTTGGATTTTCCGGATCCGTTCGGACCGACGATGACGGTCACGCCCTTGGTGACGTTTCCAAGCCCCACCGCAACGTCCACACCGCTGTCAAAGAGCAGTTTGGTTTTGTCCGGGAAGGACTTGAAGCCCTGCATTTCAAGTGATTTCAGATACACGGTCGTTGTTTCCTCCGTTCGTTTGGTACGTCATGCGCCGCTCAATGGTCGATTCCGAAAAGCGCGAGCGCGTCTGCGGCGGCTTCCTGCTCCGCCTGCTGAATGGTGGTCCCTTTTCCCCGCCCGATGCAGTTGGACGAGAGATACAACTCCACTTCAAACACCTTTGCGTGATCCGGGCCGCTTGCGCTTACGGTTCGGTATTCCAGCTCATTCAGCGACTCTTCATGGGTATCCTGCTGGATGAATTTATAAAGCAACGATTTGTTATCGAGCAAAGCCTTCCCCGCCTGCTCGTCCACGGCGCGGACGAGAAACGGCAAAAGAAACCCGGAAACGCGCTCCAACCCGTCCTCTCCGGCGTCCAGATAGATCGCGGCAAGAATGGCTTCAAACGCGTCGGCGAGGATTGCCGGTTTCTGTGCCCCGCCGCCTTTTCTCTCTCCCTTACCGAGCATCAGAAACGCACCGACGTCCAGTTCCTTTGCGAATCCGCACAGTGCGCTCTCGCAGACGATCCGCGACCGCATTTGGGAAAGCTCGCCCTCTTTATAGTCGGGAAATCTCGTGAACAGATAGCGGCTTGCAATCAGGGAAAGCACCGCGTCCCCGAGAAACTCCAACCGCTCGTTACACCGAAGATGGTGATTATGCGCACCCGTTTCGTTCGCATAGGACGAATGGGTGACCGCCCGCTCGAGATACCGTTCATTCCGAAACGTATATCCGATCCGCTTTTGCAATTCTTCAAGCGGTTGTGACATCGGCGCTTCTCCTTTCCGAAATCAGGCTTGTGCGGGCGCTTCCGCTTCCGTCTCCGCCGACTCCTGCTTCTTTTTTTCATGTTCTTCTTTCTTTCTCGCCGCAAACGCCTGCGCACCGGCGGCAAGGTCATAAATCACGCCCGAATCCGCATAGCTGATTGCCTGCCGAATCGCGTTCTTGAATGCGATCGCGTCCGAGGAGCCGTGCGCTTTGATCACGGGCTTGGAGATTCCGAGGATCGGCGCACCGCCGTGTTCCTGCGGATCCATGTCCTTTTTCATCGCCGTAAGTCGCTTTTTCATGGTCAGTGCGGCGAGTTTGGTCGCGGTGCTGCTGTAAAGCACGTCCTTGAGCTTGACAAGCATGAACTTGCCGACCCCTTCAACGGCTTTGAGAAAGATATTCCCCGCGAACCCGTCCGCCACCAGCACGTCGCACCCGCCGAACACAGCGGTGTTGCTCTCGATGTTGCCGACAAAATTAACGTCGGGATCCTCTTGGAGCAATCGGTACGCCGCCTGCTGCAGCTCGGTTCCCTTGCAGGATTCACTGCCGTTGTTGAGCAATCCGACACGCGGCTCCGCGATGCCGTACATTTTGCGCATATACACGCTCCCCATCGAACCGAACTGTTGCAAGTTCTCTTCAGTGACCGTGACGTTTGCGCCCGTATCGAGCAGCAACGTCGGGACGGCAAACGGTATCACCGTTCCGATTCCCGCCCGCGTAACGCCCTTGATCTTGCGGACGATGAGCGTTGCACCCGTAAAGAGTGCGCCCGTATTGCCCGTGCTGACAAACGCGTCGCCTTCGCCCTCCGCCAACAGCCGTAGCCCGGTTGCCATCGAGGAATCGTTTTTGGCGCGAACCACGCAGAGCGGGTCATCCTCCATGGTGATCACCGTTTCGGTGTGCACGATGTCAAACCGGCGGATATCCAGTGCGTTTTCTTCGGCGACCCGCTCAATCTGGGTGCGATCACCAACGAGAATATACGTTGCGTTGTATTCGCGAGCGGCAAGACATACGCCTTTGACCATCTCGTCCGGCGCTTTGTCTCCACCCATGACATCAACAATGATTCTCATATATTTTCAACGGCCTTCGCCGACTCCTTTTCAGATTTCAACCGCCGAAAGGATCTCCAGCGATCTTTCCGCGAGGCGCTCGTTTCGCGCGGCTTTACCGCCCTTCACACGCGTCTGCAACGGCTTGATGATGCCGAAATTGGCGTTCATCGGAACAAACTCGCCCATGCCGCCGCGGCTGACGTACGCCGCCATGGCACCGAGCATGGTCTCCTCGGGAAAAACGGTCTCGCCCGTTTCCGCCGCCCGCTTCGCGGCATTCACTCCAGCCACGAATCCGCTCCCCGCCGACTCCACATATCCTTCCACGCCTGTCATCTGCCCCGCGAAGAAAACATCCGGGCGATTTTTCATGGCATAGGTGGGGGTCAACAAGCCGGGAGAGGCAAGATAGGTATTGCGGTGCATCACGCCGTAACGCAGAAATTCCGCGTTTTCCAAGCCCGGAATCAGGCGAAAAACACGCCGCTGTTCCGGGAAAGTCAGGTGAGTTTGGAAGCCGACGAGGTTAAACATGGTTCCCGCCTCGTTTTCCCGCCGCAGCTGCACCACGGCATACGCCTCTTTTCCCGTTCTCGGGTCGCAAAGCCCGACCGGCTTCATGGGTCCGAAGCGCAGCGTGTCTCTCCCGCGCCTTGCCATGACCTCAATCGGCATACATCCCTCAAAGACCTTCAGATCTTTTTGGGAATCCCGGTCAAATTCCTTGAGCTGCGCCTCCTCCGCGGTGATCAGCGCGTCATAAAAAGCGTCGTACTGTTCCCGCGTCATGGGGCAATTGAGATAGTCGGCGTCTCCTTTGTTATAGCGGGACGCAAAATACGCGACGTCCATATTCACCGTGGAAAAATCCACGATGGGTGCGGCGGCGTCGAAAAAATGCAAGCCCGCGCACCCGAGGTCTCGCGCGATGAAGTCCGCCATGGCGTCGCTTGTAAGCGGTCCCGTGGCAATCACGCTGACCTCTGCGTCGTCGATCCGATCCGCTTCCCGTTCCTCAACCGTAATCAGAGGACAACTGCGGATTTTTTCGGAAATATACGCCGAAAACTGTTCGCGGTCAACCGCCAGCGCCGAGCCCGCGGCAACGCGCGTGGCGTCCGCCGCCTCCATGATCAGCGACCCCAGCCGCCGCAGCTCCTCTTTGAGAAGCCCGACGGCATTGGTGACGCTGTCCGACCGCAGGGAATTGGAACAAACCAGCTCCGCAAAGCCGTCGGCATGATGTGCGGGCGTCTTTTTATTCGGCTTCATTTCAACCAAACGAACCGCGATCCCACGCTTTGCCGCCTGCCATGCCGCCTCACAGCCGGCAAGCCCCGCGCCATAAACGGTCAGTTGTTTCATGGCGGTCAGGTCTCGTCGTTCGGCGCGGCGGTCTCCTCGGCGATTTCGCGCGAGTATCCGCAGTCCGCGTCATGGCAGACGAGCAGGTTTCTCCCCTTTTTGCGGAAGAGCATTTTGCCGCACGAGGGGCAAATCTCCTTGGTTGGCATATCCCACGAGGAAAAATCGCACTCGGGATAGCGTTCGCAACTGTAAAACACCGTGCGGCTTCTGCCGAATTTGGTCACGATCTTCGCTCCGCATTTGGGGCAGGAAACGCCCGTATCCCGCATTCTTGCCTTGGTGAATTTGCATTCAGGATAGCGGCTGCACGCATAGAAGCTGCCGAACTTACCCGTTCGCAAAACCATGTCCGACCCGCATTTCTCGCATTTCATGTCCGTAACAACGGGTGCTTTTTTCGCCTCTTGCCGCTCCTCCTCGCCGGAATTCTCCTCCGTGCGATTCGCCGTCAGCGGCTTGGTGTTGCGGCAGGTGGGGTAATTCGGGCATGCGGCGAATTTGCCGAACCGACCGTTTCTGACCACCATCCGGCTTCCGCACTTCTCGCAAATGATGTCAGTCTCCTCCGGCGGAACCTCGATGGTCTTTTCCCCGATCTGCTTTTCCGCCGCTTCCAACTGCTTGGAAAAGTCCTTCCAAAAGGTTTCCAAAACCTCCGTCATGGTTTCCTTTCCGTTTTCAATGCCGTCCAGCTCGTTTTCCATCTCGGCGGTGAATTTATAGTCGACAATGGAGGAAAAATACTCCTTCATCAGCCTGTTGGTTACCTCTCCGAGCGGCGTTGGGACAAACGCCTTTCCTTCCCGCTTGACATAGTTGCGTGCGAGAATGGTGGAGATGATGGTGGCATAGGTACTCGGACGTCCAAGCCCCTGCTCCTCGAGCATTTTGATGAGCGACGCGTCGTTATACCGAACGGGCGGCTCCGTGAAATGCTTCGCGGGGGTGATACCGTCGGCGGAGAGCTGCTGTCCCTCCTTCAGATCCGGCAGGCGGATGTTTTTGACCTCTGCGGGATCGTCCGCGCTATTCGCCGTCTCGTCCTCGCTTTCCTCATAGACCGCCATATACCCTTGGAAGGCAACCGAATACCCGCTCGTGCGGAACAAATACCCTTCGCAGGAGAAATCCGCCGTTACGGTGTCGAGCGTTGCCGACTCCATCTGACTGGCGATAAAGCGTTCCCAAATCAGTTTGTAGAGCTTATATTGATCCGGCGACAGCATCTTGCGGATCTTCTGCGGTTCCAGCTCCACCCGCGCGGGGCGAATGGCTTCGTGCGCGTCCTGCGCCCCCGCCTTGGATTTATATACCCGGGGCGTTTGGGGGCAGAAGGAATCGCCGTATTTCCCGAGAATGTAGCTTCTTGCGGCTGTCTGCGCTTCCTCGGAAACCCGGAGCGAGTCGGTACGCATATAGGTGATCAGACCCTGTGTGCCGCCGAATTCCGAACCGAGGTTGACGCCTTCATAAAGCTCCTGTGCAACCTTCATGATGCGCTGGGACTGGAAGCCCAGTTTGCGTGCCGCTTCCTGCTGCATGGTGGAGGTTGTGAAGGGCGGTGCCGGCATCTTACGCTTGGTTGCACGGCGCACGGACGCCACCGAATACGGTTTCCCCTCGATCGCGCCGACCACTTTGTTTGTCGCCGCCTCATCGGTCAGGCGCAGCTTGCCCTCGGCATTGCCCCAGAAATGCACGGGAACCTTTTTTCCGTCCGCCGTGCAAAGAACGGCGTCTACCGTCCAGTATTCCTCGGGAACAAACGCGCGGATCTCATCCTCGCGCTCCACGATGATGCGCGTTGCCACCGACTGCACCCGTCCTGCGCTCAACCCGCTCTTGACATTTTTCCAAAGCAACGGGCTCAACTTATACCCGACGATGCGGTCAAGGATCCGGCGCGTCTGCTGGGAATTGACCAAATTCATGTCGATCCGCCGCGGCGCCTTGATGGCGGCACGCACGGCATTTTTCGTGACCTCATTGAAGCAGATTCTCTGCGTTTTTTCAACCGGAATATCCAGCGTTGCCGCCAAATGCCACGAAATCGCCTCTCCCTCTCGGTCCGGGTCGGTTGCGAGAAAGATTTTATTTGCGTTTTTGGCTTCCTTCTTGATTTCCTTGATCAGATCTCCCTTGCCGCGAATGCTGATATAATGCGCGGCAAAACCATTTTCAATATCGACGCCGAGCGAGCTTTTGGGAAGGTCGCGGACGTGCCCGACGGAAGCGATCACTTTATAACTGCTCCCGAGATACCCCTTGATGGTGAGCGCCTTGGACGGCGACTCCACGATTACCAGATTGTTTGCCATTTTGGTTCCTTTCTTCTCTTCTTGTGTTCTTCTCTGTTTCTATCTTGATCGAATTGTTTCCGATTCATGCTTTTCCGTACATGGACCCCGGCAACTTTCGGACAATGCCGAGAATTTCGAGCATGGTGAGCGCCGCGAGTACCTCTCCGAACCCATATTCCGTTCGGATCGACTCCGGCGTGACGGGTACGTCATCCGGCATTGCCTCCAACACCGCTCTCTGAACCGGCGTGAGCGATTGCAGAACCTCGTCCGGAATCGGTTCGCTCGGTTTCGACGCGGCTTTATCCTGTTTCGGCAAAGCGTCCGTCGGGTCGGCAGTTCTTGCTTTCGGGGGTTCCGACGCGGGCTTGCACCACGCGGACTCTTTTGCGTCCGGTTTCTCCATCCGATCAAAGTCGATCACGCCATAGCGACTGAGCGCGGCTCTGTCCGCCCCGCCCGCAAGCGGTTTTACCCGCTCCGCCAACGGGCGTTCCTCAAACACATAGCGATAGCGATCCACAATGTCCTGCGCCTCGATCACAATTTTCGCACCGTCGCGCAGAAGCTGATTGTTTCCCTCCGCAGCGCCGATGTTTGTGTCTGTAGGGACCGAATAAACCGCCTTCCCCTGCATGACCGCATCCCTCGCCGTGATCAGCGATCCGCTTGCCATGCCTGCCTCCACAACGATCACCAACTGTGAAAGTCCGCTGATGATTCGGTTGCGAATCGGAAAATGATAGGGCATCGGGCGCGTTCCGGGCGGATACTCCGACAGGATCGCTCCTCCGCTCTCAACAATGTGATTCATCAGTTTGCCATGGTGCCTCGGATATGCGATGTCAAGCCCGCATCCGATCACCGCCACGGTTTTTCCGCCCGCCTCGAGCGCTCCGACGGCGCAAACGCCGTCGATCCCCTCGGCAAGCCCGCTGATGATCAGCGCCTTTGCGCTTGCCAACTCATAAGCCAAGCGATAGCCGTTTTGCAACCCTGCCTCGCTCATTTTTCGCGTTCCGACCATTCCAACGCAGAACAACTTTTCAAAATCGGGGAATTGACCGACATAATAAAGCAGAGGAGGCGGATCCGGGATCTCCCGCAAGACCTGCGGGAACCGATCCGCGTTATAGGGCATCAGCGAGATGCCGATCCGTTCGCATCGCTCATAAATCGCGACCGCGTCCGTCCGATCCTTGTTCATCAAGGCTTTCAGGTTGTGCCTGTTCAGTTCCGGGATGGTTCGAAGCGTTTTCTCATCCGCCGCGTGAAGCTCTCCCGGACGGTTGAAATGCCCGATCAGCTTCCGAAACGTATCGCCGGACCTTCCGATTGCCTCGGAAAGCCAGATCCAGTCAATCCATTCTTCGCGGTTCAATCCGAACGCCTCCTCTCCCCATCGGGTCGGGTGCGCCCGACCTTCCTACTTTGAAAACTCCCACATCAACAATGACGCGGCAACCGCGGCATTGAAGGATTCCGCCCGCTCGCTCATGGGGATATACACGCTGTTTCCGCAGGCTTCAACCGTCGCATCTGACAGCCCGTGTCCTTCATTTCCGATAACCACGCAGTCTCCCCGGGCAACCGGAAAGCCGCCCAGTCTCCGCGCCCCGCGGTCAAGCGCCGCGGCGAACACGCGCCGTCCTCCTGCCCGTAGCTGCCTGATGACCTCGGGCAAACGGTCGGTTCGGTCGATTTTCTGCCGGAAGATGGTTCCCATTGACGCACGCACCGTACGCGGATGGTAAATATCCGCGCAATCCTCGCTGATGATCAGCCTGTCAATTCCTAGTGCCGCCGCCGAGCGAATGATCGCTCCGATGTTGACCGGATCTCTTACCGACTCCAACAGAACAATCCGCTCCTCGGCAAGCGTCGAAAAATCATCGTCATTATATATTGTAACGTTTTTTTGAAATTTGTCAATATATTTTGCCACACATATCACGCCTTCGGGCGATTTTTCTTCCGAAACGCGGTCAAAAACACCGTCCTCAAGGATCAGAACCCGCTCCGCGCAGGCGACGGGATCCCTTCCCGTTTCCTGCTTCATGCGCCCGATCACGGTTTCCGCCGCGCTTTCGCGCAGGAAAATCGACCGGATCTCCGCACCGCCGCGGATTGCCTCCGCCGCGAGTTTGATCCCGTCAAACCGAAACGTGCGGGTCGTTTCCCGCTCCTTTCGGTCGGTCAATTTCGCCAGTTCAACCACAGCCCGATTCTGTCTGGAGCGGATCGGTTCCGTTGGAAAAATCATGGTTTTTTCTCCTTTTTTCGGCGTTTTCGGCGGGTCGCGTTTGCCTTCTCAAAGCGTGCTATCTATGACAAAAACCCGATGCATACCATCGGGTTTTCGGTTGTTTGATCAGAGAGCGGCTTTCGCCTGTGCCGCGAGCGTTGCGAAGGCTTCCTTATCGGAAATCGCGATCTCGGAGAGCATCTTGCGGTTGAGGTCGACGCCCGCTTTCTTCAGACCGTGCATAAACGTGGAGTAGTTCATGCCGTTGACCTTCGCCTGCGCGGAAATTCTCGTGATCCAAAGACTGCGGAAGTCTCTCTTTCTCATCTTTCTTCCCGCGAATGCGTAGTTGCCGCTCTTCATGACGGCTTCTTTCGCCATCTTGAAGTGCTTCGACTTCGCTCCCCAATATCCCTTTGCCGCTTTCAGCGTTGCTTTTCTTCTCTTGCGCGTCATCAATGCGCCTTTGACTCTTGCCATTTTTCCTATCCTCCGTTTCCGATTATTTCACCAAAGTCTTGATGTTGCTTGCCATCTTGCCCTGCACCAACGCGCTGTCACGCAGATGTCTGATGCGCTTGGCGCTCTTGTTGCCCGTGTTATGGCGATGCGAGCTGTGGAACATCTTGACCTTTCCGTTTGCGGTCACGGAGAACCGCTTGGCGGACGCCTTATGTGTTTTGATCTTTCCCATTTTGAAATCTCCTTTTCTCTCTGTTCGACGAGTCGAATTATTTTGCTTTGACGGGCGAAATGACCATGCTCAAGAACCTGCCGTCCAACACAGGTTTCTTCTCAACCGTTCCGACCTCGGCGCAAGCGTTTCTGAAATTCTCCAAAACCTCCTGCCCGATGTTCTGATGGCTCATCTCACGACCTTTGAACTTCATCACCACGCGCACCTTGTTTCCTTCGGTCAGAAAACGCACCGCGTGACGGGCTTTGGTCTCGAAGTCGTGCGTGTCAATCCTGCAGGAAAGCTGGATTTCCTTCAGCTCCACGGTCTGTTGTTTCCGGCGTGCCTCCTTCTCCCGCTTGTCGCGGTCAAAGCAGAATTTGCCGTAGTCCATGATCTTGCAGACGGGCGGGGTTGCCTGCGCCGCCATCATCACCAGATCCATTCCGCGGTCGTAGGCAAGCTCCAGAGCCTTCTGAGAGCTGATGATACCGAGCGTCTCGCCCTCGGGTCCGATCAGACGGACTTCCTTGGCTGTGATCGCTTCGTTGAGCAGGGTCTCTTTGTCCTTCGCGCTAATAGTTCAACACCTCACAGTATAAAAAATTCCGCACAAAGACATCGTCTCCGCGCGGCACAATCCCTCCCCCGTCGGGAGAAGGCTGTTATCAACCCGTTGCACGCGATTGTGGCGGGTGAGAGCGGACACTCTGCTTTGTTTTCCTTGGTATTTTACCACATCCGATCCGGTTTGTCAAGAGTTTTCTCCAATTTTTTTCATTTTCTTCCATCCAAAATTTGGTACGACAGAGATGTCTATCGGAAAAAGTGCCAAAAATGTGCGCTCTTTTACGGGGAAAATTCTCCGTCACCATGTTTTACACAAAAATTTGTCCGCATTTTTGTGACATTCGGATATTTACAAACCGCCGCGAATTTGGTATAATGTTATTGCTGTCGGATCGTCCGGCAGGTTCCCTTAACGATTGCACACCGAATGCTACGGATTCTGCGAAATGCCAAGCTTATGACATCTCCTGCGCAGAGACGCACCTATGGTGTGCAATTTTTTTCATTTTTCCGTTTCTGAGCGGTTTATTTACGGTTTTATTGATATTTTTTGGAAAAACTATGGAAATCTTCCGCAAAATGTGTTATAATACTGTAATAACTATCGTCCGTTAATGATTATGCCCCGAAAGGATCCCACCCCCGATATGTCATCTTACATTGAAAAAGCCGAACCCATCACCCTTCCCGTCGTCACTCTGCGCGGAACCGTGGCGTTTCCCGCCGTTCCCCTCAACCTTGAGATCGGGGACGACGCTTCCGACGCCGCCGTTCGCACGGCAAGCGGCGGAAGTCCGTTTGTGTTTCTTGTCGGTATTTCCGAGCAGATTCCTGCCGGGCAGATCCCTGAGGCGGGACAGCTCTACCAGGTCGGAACCGTTGCCAAAATCAAGCAACTGCTCCGCTCGCCCGAGGGAACGACCCGCGTGATGCTCGAGGGATTTACCCGCGCGGTGGTCTCCGAATATCGGAAGGTCGGCGAATACTTTGAAGCCGACCTAATCTGCAAAACCGTCTCCCTGCCCGATCAGGGCGGCGTGCGCGGCGAGGCTTGCATCCATGAAATGCTGGACGCGCTGGAGAGCAACCTGCGCTTTTTGCCGACGGGATCCGCCGACATTCTCAACGCGGCACGGCTCTATACCAACCCCGGTGCGCTCGCAGATTTCATTGCGGCAAACGTGCTGGTTCGCCCGCAGGACAAACAGACCGTTTTGGAGTGCTTTGACCCCTTTGCCCGCGCCGAGGTCCTTCTCCTGATTCTGGAGCAGGAATCTGACCTGATGGAAGAGGAGGCCTCCATCCGCCGGCGCGTGACGGAGCGGATGAATCGCAATCAACATGAATACTACCTGCGCGAGCAGATCAAGGTGATCGAAGAGGAGCTTGGCGAGGGCGGTTCGGATGTGGATGACTACAAAGAGCGCATCGCCGCCGCAAAACTGCCCAAAGAGGTGGAGGAGAAACTGCTCAAGGAAACCGACCGGCTCGACAAGACGCCCTACGGATCCGCGGAATCCACCGTCATCATCAACTATCTCGACACCTGTTTGGATATTCCGTGGACAAAGGTTTCCAAGGACCGCCTCAAAGCCGACGCGGTTCAGAAGGTTTTGGACGAGGATCACAACGGGCTTGAGAAGGTGAAAGAACGGATTGTGGAATATATCGCCGCAAAGCAGATGAGTCCCGAACTGCGCAATCAGATCCTCTGCTTGGTGGGTCCTCCCGGCGTTGGCAAGACCTCAATTGCGTCGTCCATCGCCCGCGCCATGAACCGCAAATACGTCCGCATCTCGCTCGGAGGCATTCGCGACGAAGCGGACATTCGAGGGCACCGCAAAACCTATATCGGCGCGATGCCCGGGCGCGTGATCACCGCAGTGACGCAGGCGGGCGTCCGCAACCCTCTGATTCTGCTTGACGAGATTGACAAGCTGACGCGCGACGCGCACGGAGACCCCACCTCGGCTCTGCTCGAGGTGTTGGACGGCGAACAGAACAAAGCGTTCCGCGACCATTTTGTGGAATTGCCGTTTGACCTTTCCGACTGCGTGTTCATCGCAACGGCGAATCAGCTTGAGAACATTCCCCGTCCCTTGCGCGACCGCATGGAGATCATTGAACTTGGTATTTACACACGCCGCGAAAAGCTCGCAATCGCAAAGGATCACTTGATCCCGAAGCAACTGAAGCGTCACGGCTTGAACCGCCGTCTGCTGAAATTCTCGGACGGTGCGATCTATGAAATCATCGACTATTACACGCATGAGGCGGGCGTCCGCAATCTGGAGCGTGCCATCGCGTCGATTTGCCGCAAGGTGGACCGTCGGCTGGTGGAGGGCGAGAAGAAAGCGGTCTCGCTCACCGAAAAGGACGTCGTTTCCTACCTCGGCGTGCGTAAAGTTTTGCCCGAATCGGTTGAGGGCGAGGATGAGATCGGCGTTGTCAACGGGCTTGCCTATACCGAGCTGGGCGGTACGCTGCTCAAGGTGGAGGTTGCCGTTTTGGACGGCACCGGTAAGATTGAAACCACGGGGTCGCTCGGCGACGTCATGAAAGAGTCCGCGCAAATCGCCGTGAGCTATGTCCGCTCGATCGCCGCGTCCTATGGAATTCCCGGAGATTTTTACAAAACAAAGGACATTCACATCCATTTTCCGGAAGGTGCCGTTCCGAAAGACGGTCCGTCTGCCGGTGTGACGATGGTAACCGCGCTCGTCAGCGCACTGACCGGACGCGCCGTGCGTCATGACGTTGCCATGACCGGCGAGATCAGTCTGCACGGGAGGGTTTTGCCGATCGGCGGTCTGAAAGAGAAAACCATGGCGGCTTACACCGCCGGGGCAAAAACCGTTTTGATCCCGTTTGATAACCAACGCGACCTGGAGGAAATCGACCCGCTCGCGCGGGAAAATCTGCGGTTCGTTCCCTGCCGCTCGGCGGACGAGGTGCTTTCCAACGCGCTGTTGCCGATCATCCCGGTGAACCGCTCCGCGGAACACACCGAAAAAGCACAGCCGTCCCCCGTGTTCGTTCCGACGCACACGCCCAACGCGCAGATCCGCATCTGATCCCCGAAGGGAGATTTTCATGTCACTCAACCTCAACCGCGTGTTCCTGCGCATCAGCGCGGGAACGCCGAAGCAATTCCCAGCCGATCCGCTCCCGCAGGTTGCCTTCTCCGGGCGATCCAATGTCGGCAAAAGTTCGCTGATCAACACGCTCATCGGGCGAAAATCGCTTGCCCGGGTCAGCTCGGCGCCGGGAAAAACCATCACCGTCAATTTCTATGACTTGGATGGGCAGCTTCTTTTGGTGGATTTGCCCGGCTACGGTTTTGCCAAACGCACGCGGGAGGATCAAGCGCGCTGGTCGGGTCTGACCGACGGCTTCTTTACGGCGAACCGCAACATCGACCGCCTGCGGCTGGTCATTCAGTTGGCGGACAGCCGCATCGGACCGACCAAAGACGACGAGATGATGCTGGACTACCTGACCCGGACCGGGGTACCGTTTCTCGTGGTTGCCACAAAATGTGATAAGCTCAACGCAACAGAGCGCCGCGCATCCGAAGCACTTTTCCGGAATCATCGGCTCATTCCCGCCGGAGTTCCCGTCATCTTCGCCTCGTCACAAACCGGGGCGGGGCGGATCGAAATCTGGCAGCAGATCGGACGGTTTACGGATGTGAAGCTCTGAACCCGAGCGCCGTACATCTTTTTCAAAAGGAGTCTCGGAATGCTTTTATCCCTGATTGAACGAAACAGCATCACGGATTTTCTGATCCAACTGGTGCTGACCCTTCCCATCATGCTCTTTGCGCTCTCGGTCCATGAAACGATGCACGGTTTCGTGGCGCTGAAGCTCGGGGATCCGACCGCGCGGAACCTCGGTCGACTGACGCTGAACCCCCGCAAGCACATTGACCCCGTCGGGTTTGCGGTACTGTTGCTGTTCGGGTTCGGCTGGGCGCGTCCCGTTCCGATCAACGCACGCTATTTCAAAAACCCGAAATGGGGGTTTGCACTCGTCGCGCTGGCGGGTCCGCTCTCCAATTTCCTGCTCGGGCTTCTCAACGCCGCGCTCCACGGTGTGCTTTGGGCGTTTTACGCCAAAGCGGTCAACGTCGGTTTGGAGGGCTTCCGCCTGACGCTGCTGTATTGGTCTGCGATCTTCTTTCTGCTTGCCGCAGAGCTGAATTTCATCTATTCCGTTTTCAATATGATCCCGATTCCGCCCTACGACGGTTCGCGGATCCTCTACGCTTTTCTGCCGCCCCGTGCGTATTTCGCCGTAATGCGGTATGAGAGGCAGATCATGCTCGGTGTGCTCGCCGTTTTGGTGATATGCGCGTATCTGCTCCCCGTCTCCCCCTTTTCCTGGGTTGCGACGAGGCTGACCGATTTGGTCGCCTCCCCGGTTGCGAACGCGGTATACGGCGCCATTTCGTAAAATCAAGCAGAAGGAGTCTTCATGGAAGCGCTCACCTATCGTTTGGATCAGTTTGAAGGTCCTTTGGATCTGTTGCTGGCTCTAATTCAGAAAAACAAAGTGAATATCGAGGATATTCCCATCTCCATCATCTGCGATCAGTATCTCGAGTACCTGCGGGACGCCCAAAGCATGGATATGGAGATCGCGGGAGAATTCATCGTGATGGCGAGCGAGCTGATGCTTATCAAAAGCCGGATGCTCCTGCCGCGCACTCCCGAGGATGCGGACGACCCCCGCGCCGACCTCGCCGACGCCCTCCGCCGCTATCAGCAGGCAAAGCAAGCCGCGGTAAAAATGGCGGAGCTTTACAAGGTATACAGCGGACGAATGGTGAAAGATACGGACGAAATTACGGTTGACACCTCGTATGTCGCCGACCAGCAGATCACCGATCTCTGTCTCGCCGTTCGCCGCATCATCGCCGCAAACGAAAGCAGACCCAAGGTGGAAAAAACCGTGTTTGCGCCGATGATCGCAAAACCGATCATCCCCGTTGACATCAAAATCGTCGGAATCCTGCATCGCATGGAAAAGAAAAAAGCCGGAGCCTCCACCTCCATGAAGGAGCTTCTTTCGGATGCGACTTCCCTGCCTGACCTGATTGCGATTTTCCTCGGCATTCTCGAATTGATGAAGGTGCGCAAGATTAAGATTGATCAGGACGCCTTTGCCGACGATTCAATCCACGGAGCGGACACCGCGTTCATCATCAACGATGAGCCGTCGCCTGAATCGGGAGTTGAGCAAAAGCGGGTTCTGCCCGACAGCGACGAACCGATCCCGCTCTCCTCGAAAGCGGAAATGCACCGCGAACAGCGCCGTATCCTGCGGGAGCAAAAGCTCGCGGAGCGGAAACGCCTGCGTGCGGAGGAACGCGCACGCCGCGCCGCTGAACGGTCGCTCGGGGACGCGTCGGTTTCCGAAATCCCGGACGACGACAGCGACCTCGACGCAGAGGATCGCATTGCCGCCGCGCTGGAAGATCAGCTTTCGGAGCGCGAGGAGGATCTGCTTGATGACATCGGATTGGATATGAACGAGATCGTCTCCCATATGGCAAAACAGGTAAAGTCCTTCTCCAAGGACAACGCCGAAAAAGACTGACAGAAAAGGATCATAATAGATAATGGAAGAGAAAAAGCAACAACCTGGCAACGCGCAGGTTTTGGAACCGCTGACAAGCGCACAGGAAGTCGAGCAGGCGATTGAGGCAATTCTTTACGCCGCAGGCTACCCCGTCCGTTTCGATAAGCTCGCCGAGGTGCTGGGTGTAAGCGTGAAGGACATAAAAGCGATGGTGCGGGATCTTGAGAAAAAGTTTCTCGAGGAGGAAACCTGCCATGGGATCCAACTACTAGTCTATCC
>CAKJZF010000077.1 GCA_918290775.1 Clostridiales bacterium
ATATTCATACCGTCGTTTTCCAGCGGCACGCCGACCACCTTCGCCCCCGCGCCGCGGAAGGCGTTCAGGGCGCCGATGAAACTCGGATCTTCCGCGATCACAACGTCGCCGGGATCGCAGAACACGCGGCACGCCAGTTCCAGCGCCTGCTGACCGCCCGAGGTGATCAGCACGTCGTCAAAATCGCGCCCCACCGAGAAGCGTTCTTTCTGTCTCTTGGCGACCGCCTCGCGGAGAGGGGTGTAGCCCTCGGTCGTCCCGTATTGCAGGGCGGCGGGACCCTTGGTTTCGAGGATGTCCGCCGTCAGACGGCGGATGTCGGTAAGAGGGAAGGAGGCGGCGTTCGGGTTGCCGGCGGCGAAGGCGATCACCGAGGGGTCGCCCGCGTTTTTCAAGATCTCGCGGATCGCGGAGGGAGCCAGGTTCGCAAACGCCGAGGAGAAGCGGTAGTCCATCTTATTTGCCTTTCTTTTGACGGGGTTTCACGTATATATGGTTATTATACCTTCCCTCTTTTCACTTTGTCAAGAGAAAAGGGAAAATCGTGTGCGGGCGTGCGCGCATTTTTTTGGGAAAAGGGAGGGAAAACCTCTTTACTTTTCGGGGACGGTGTGTTATAATGCTATCTGGATTAATTTGTGATCCTTATCAGATTGATAAAAAATAAACGGAGGAAGAAAAATGGCGATCGAAAGAAAAAAGATTTCCATGGACGGCAACACCGCCGCGGCGCACGTATCGTACGCGTTCACCGAGGTCGCTGCCATCTACCCGATCACTCCTTCCAGCCCCATGGCAGAAGTGACCGACACCTGGAGCGCGACCGATAAGAACATTTTCGGCGGCCCCGCAAGAAACATCTTCGGAGAGAAAGTCAAGGTTATGGAGATGCAGTCGGAGGCGGGCGCCGCGGGCGCCGTGCACGGCTCGCTTGCCGCGGGCGCTCTGACCACCACCTACACCGCGTCCCAGGGACTTCTTCTGATGATCCCCAATATGTACAAGATCGCGGGCGAACTGCTCCCCTGCGTGATCCACGTTTCGGCGCGTTGCGTCGCGTCTCACGCCCTGAACATCTTCGGCGATCACTCCGACGTCTACGCCTGCCGTCAGACCGGTTTCGCGATGCTCGCGGAATCCAACCAGCAGGAGATCATGGACCTCGGCGCCGTCGCGCACCTCGCGACCATCAAGGGCAGAGTTCCGTTCATCAACTTCTTCGACGGTTTCCGTACCTCGCACGAGATCCAGAAGAT
>CAKJZF010000078.1 GCA_918290775.1 Clostridiales bacterium
GAGTTTTTGCTCTTAGCTTTTCATTACTTTTTGTTTACGAGTAGTATTCAACTCTTCAAGAATTTCCGAGACCTTTCCACACACTTCCGTGTTTTCCTTTGTCTCTCTCTTGTTGTTCGGTTTTCAAAGATCGTTGTGCGTCGCCTCTTTGCGACAGCTTTATTATTATACCGCGTTTGCATAAAAATGTCAAGCATTTTTTTTCGAAATCGAGTATAAAATTCATCAAAATCCAATAGATGAATTTGTGCAAAATGCCAAATTTTGAAAATATAGATTGCCTTTTCAGCGTCCGCGCACGCAAAAAGAATGCCGATCGGCGTTCTTTTGAGTAGAGGACAAAATGACCCTATTCTGAAGGGAATATAATTGTTTCATTATTTAATCAAAAAGGGCATCCGAAGATGCCCTTTCTTACTGTGGAAAAGAAGATCAAATCTCAGGAATCTTGATCTCGATCTCGCGACCGCACTCGGCAGACTTTGCAATGCCATCAATGATTGCCTGATTAATCAAGATCTGGGATGACGGAACAGGAGCCGTACCGTTCTCCTTGATCGCATCAAGGAAGGTGCGGATTTTCAGATCGAACAAACCTTCTTTGGTTTTAAGAATCGGAATCTCGGTTTGAGTCTGCTCGCCGCAAACTTCATGGTAAAGGGTCATGGCTCCGCCGACAGAACCGTTCCAGCACTCGGTTGACGGGATGCGAAGGCTTCCCTTGGTACCCATGATGATGGTGTCACCGGGGGTGTCGAGGTTCATCGCCCACGCGATGCGGAAATCAAGGATGATGCCGCCTTCGAGACGGATAAACGCCGCCGCGAAGTCGTCCACACCGAACAGCTTTGCATATTCGGGATGTCCGATCTTTTTATAATAGTTCGGGTCGGTGCCGAAGAACGACGACTTATAACCCGAAACGGTCAGAGGCTTCGGATAGCCGATGGCATTGAGTACCATATCAAGCGAATAGCATCCAATGTCGCCGAGTGCACCGAGACCTGCGGTCTTATCTTCGATGAAAGTGGTGCCATAGGGAGTCGGAATGCCGCGACGGCGTCCACCGCCAGTCTGGATGTAGTAAACCTGACCAAGTTCACCGGACTCGACAATGCGCTTGATCATCTTCATATTCTCATCCATTCTGGGCTGGAAGCCGATGGAAAGAATCTTTCCACTCTTCTTCTCCGCTTTCACGACCTCAACCGCCTCTTCAAGCGTGACGGTAAAAGGCTTCTCAAGCAGAACATTGACGCCCTTTTCCAGCGCATAGATCGCAGGGATGGCGTGCTGACGGTTGTAGGTGCAGATGGAAACGGCATCGAGCTTCAGGCTCTTGTCATCAAGCATCTCCTTATGAGAGGCATAATCGGTTTTGACTCCCTCCACGCCCCACTTCTCGAAAAATGCTTTTGCCTTACCCGGCACCAAATCTGCGCCCGCAACGATCTCAACATCGGGCTGACGGAGATACGACTTGATATGCGCCTCCGCAATCCATCCGCACCCGATGATACCGATGCGCAGTTTCTTGCTTGCGTCAACGACTTTTACTTCTTGGTTTTCTTTGAAATCATCCAATCCCATTGTGTAAATCCTCCATTATTTTTTATATGTTAGTTCGGGATGCTCTCAGCATCCGATGCTACGAAGATATTCGCGGCTCATCTCGGCGCATTCCAACGGGGTCTTGCCCATGCTGGGCTGATCCTGCTCAACAACTACCCATTCCACGCCAGCCTTTTCCGCACTCGCGAGAATCTCCGGGAAGTTTTGAACGCCGTAACCGACAGGGCGAAATTCGAAATTGGCAGGTCTCTTGGGAGCCTTCTTTTCGATGCCGATCAGCTCATACATATCATCTGACTTTTCACCGTGGAAATCCTTCAGGTGCAGGATATGCGCCCGTCCCGCATATTTCGCGAGGTATTTTGCGGGATTCTCTCCGCCAACATTGACCCAGCAAACATCCAACTCAGTCTCAAGCAGATCGGGAGAAACCTCGTCATAGAGAATATCAAGCGCATACTTCCCATTGAGCTGAATAAACTCAAAATCATGGTTGTGGTAGACTAATTGCAATCCGAGCTTCTTCGCAACCGCGCCAAGCATCTTGATATTTTCAACAACCTCGGGAAATTTATCCGTTCCGGGACGATATTCGCTGTTCAGATACGGAACCGCGACAAATCGGCAACCGATGGCGGCATAATCGCCGAGTACCTTTTCCGGATCGGCAACCATATCCAAATAAGGAACGTGCGCAGAGAGCGGAACAAGCCCGATATCGGCACACATCTCGCGAACCTCTTCGGGCGAGTGCTGATACAACCCAGCAAACTCGACGCCGTCATATCCCATTTCCTTGATCTTCTTCAAAGTACCGTAGAGATTCTTTTCTGCATCCTTACGCACGGAGTACACCTGAATTGCAACGGGAAACTTCTTCATGAAATCACAGTCCTTTCATTTATTGAAGGTTTTTGGGAATCCGGCCGTCAACTGTTGCGGTCATTATTCCATTTGCCATCCTTCGCCAACAATTATAAGACAAAACATGCTCCGAATCAAGTCATTTTTCGTTATTTGACGGACAATTATTGCTATTTCTTGTAAAAAGAATGTCAAAGAGCGTTTCATCGGCGCAAATCCGAATGAAAACCGTGATCTCGTTGCCGGAAGTATCTTCTTCCGCCGCCTCAACCACACATAAGTCCGGCGCGGAAAATTCCGCCGTATAGTGGTAAACGCGTTTTCCTTTCTGCTTTTCCGCAAGCGCCTGTCGGTTTTGTCTGTCGGGTCTTTCGACCGACCGAACCTGATCCAATGAGATCCGGCAGACGACGGTATCCCGTCTGCCGTAATGCTCCACGATCACAAAGTCCGCAACGCCCGCATCGGTCGGCTCCACGCGGCAGGTAAAGCTCCGCATGACAAACCGCGTAATCAGGATGATCGCTCCGACCAACAGGAAAACCGCTCCGAGCTGGAAAAGCACGGGATAGGGAATTTTCGGGATCTGCGAAACATAATAGACAGCAATTGCGACGCCGGTCAATGTCAGCGCCGTGATCAGTTCTCTTGTCTTTTTGCGGTTCGGCGTGTATTCATACATGGTTTTTCTCCTGTTTCCCGTTCATTTTCCGACACAGAAATGCGAAAAAATTTCCGCAACAAGGTCTTCGGAAACCGCCCTGCCGTCCAACTCCGCCAGCGCCGCCATCGCCGCTTCCGCGTCATTGCAACAAAGGTCAATCGGCAGTCCCCCTCGTAGTGCCTCCTCTGCCCGTTCGACATTTTCCAGCGACTGCAGAACCGCTGCGTGCTGACGCGCGTTAGTCAGAATCGCGTCCTCCCGCAGATTCAGCGAACCGTCTGTAAACAGCGTTTCGACCGTTTGTGTAAGCGTCTCGATTCCTTCTCCGCTTTCGGCGGAGACTGAAACGACATTTTTGCATAGCGTATGGCAGAAATTCGCCATTTTCGGGTCCTCGCCGAGATCGCGTTTGTTGAGC
>CAKJZF010000079.1 GCA_918290775.1 Clostridiales bacterium
ATTTCAGGGCGTCGGCTTGTTTTCTGATCTCGGCGTCGAGTTGACGCTCCTTGATCGCGATATCCTTCTCGGCGAGTTCGGCTTCCTTCTCGCGGCGGGCGATATCGGCGTTGGTCTTGGCGACCTCGATGGTCCGGCGCTGCTCTTCCTGTTGGATCGAGTACGCCGCGTCCGCTTCCGCCTTCTTCGTGTCGGCGCGGACCTTCATATCCGCCTGCTGCACCGAGAGAGCCGCGTTCTGTTCGGCGATCTTCTTCTCGGCTTCGACGCGGACGGCGTTTGCCTCCTGCTGCGCGTTGGCGGTCGCAATCGCGATATCGCGCTGCGCGTTCGCCTTGGCGATCTGCGCGTTCTTGCGGATCTGCTCGACGTTGTCGATACCCATGTTCTCAATGGTCCCGGCGGCGTCCTTGAAGTTCTGGATGTTGAAGTTCACGACCTCGATGCCGAGTTTCTGCATATCGGGCACGACGTTCTCGGTAATCTTCTTGGCGACGCCCTGCCGATCCTGCACCATCTCTTTCAGCCCGACCGACCCGACGATCTCGCGCATATTACCTTCCAGTACCTGCGTGACCATCGAGATCAGTTCGCCCTGCTTCATTCCGAGCAGCGCCTCCGCCGCCCGTTCGAGGAACTCGCGCTGGGACGAGATCTTGATGTTGGCGACGCCGTCGACCGTCACGTTGATAAACTCGTTGGTCGGCACGGCTTCACTCGTCTTGACGTCCACCTGCATTACGCGGAGCGAAAGACGGTCCACCCTCTCGAAGAACGGGACGCGCCATCCCGCCTTACCGACGAGAATCCGCTTCTTCCCGAGTCCGGAGATGATGTAGGCGGTGTCGGGCGGCGCTTTCAGGTATCCGAGGATACCGAGTATAACGAGAAGCGCGACAACCCCTCCGATAATTCCGTAGATCATAGTAAAACCCCCTTTAAATAGTGTTTTTTTGAGATACCCTTGGTTTTGTCGATCGGTAAAGCCTACAAAAAAAGACTTTTACCGTGTGCACAGTAAAAGTCTTGTAAAATCATTTCTGATCCTACGGGCGCCGGGCATTTGCAACTGCCGTGTTGACGACGCTCGCACGTTGCACGGTGGCAACGTACTACTCCCTTTCGACGGTCTTATTGTACCATATCCGGCGGTTTTTGTCAAGATATTCGCGTCCGATTCTCCCGATTCTCCCTCTTGCACAAAACCGAAGTCGGAAAAATAGACAGGTTTTACAAAATCCTAAATCCACTCGACACGGTAGGTTTCACAGAACCAATCGAACTGGCAAAGCCACGCGAGAAGTTGCGGACGCGCCATCAGTTGTCCGAACCAGGTCGCGTCCTCGCCCCCGTCAAGCAGAGCGCGCAGTTTCGCGGGATCCGCCATCTCCGCGAGGGGAGAATGCGGGCGCGCCAGCCGTTCTTTCAGCATCGAGAGAAC